>JAYTFP010000246.1:0-10957 GCA_043734285.1 Acidimicrobiaceae bacterium | reverse complement strand
TGTCGCATTCGCACTGCCTGCCACCCCTGCCGCCGCAGCGGCCACGCCGTTCCGCCCACCTGTCGATCGCCCGGTCAGTCGGCCCTTCGTTGCGCCCGCTGGTCCCTACGGACGAGGCCACCGTGGTCTCGACTACGCAGTACGTCGCGGTGATGTCGTCACCGCGATCGGCGACGGCGTGGTCGTCTTCGTCGGGCTCGTGGCCGGCAACGGCTACGTCACGGTGCTCCATCCGAACGGGCTGCGCAGTTCGTACTCCTACGTGAAGGATTTCGCCGTGGCCCGGGGTCGCCGGGTCCGCGCCGGTACGCCGCTGGCGACCACGACCGCCCGCTTCATACTGACGATCCGAGCCGGCGACGTGTATCTCGATCCGGCACTCCTGATCGGAGCCGGGGGAGTGTCGCGCCCGCGCCACGCCCGTCTCGTGCGGTGGCCTGGCTCGAGCTGAGCGCGCCATCAACCCCGTCAGAATGGGCCGATCCACGCCGAGCCGCTAGAGTCGCATCCGGTTTGCGCCCCCAATGCAGACCTTCCGGTGGCGACACTCGCACCCGGTGACCGACACAAAGGTCCTGACGCATCCTCGGTCGCCTTCGGGCGCGGCGCCAGGGCAGACAACCGAAGGGAAGCGTGATTCGCCATGGCCGCAGTCGTGTCCATGAAGCAGCTCATCGAGGCTGGGGTCCATTTCGGCCACCAGACCCGCCGTTGGAACCCGAAGATGAAGCGATTCATCCACGGTGAGCAGAACGGCATCTACATCATCGATCTGCGCCAGACGCTCGATCGGATCGAGAAGGCCTACTCCTTCACCCGCGATCTGGTCGCCGACGGCGGCAACATCTTGTTCATCGGCACCAAGCGCCAGGCGCAGGACAGCGTGCAGAGCTATGCCGAGAAGTGCGGCATGCCGTACGTCAACCAGCGTTGGCTCGGCGGCATGTTGACGAACTACGAGACGATCTCGAAGCGCGTCAGCAAGATGAAGGAATACCAGCGGATGCGCGACTCCGGTGAGTTCGAGGTCATGCCCAAGAAGGAGGCGCTCCTTCTCACCCGCGAGCTCACCAAGCTCGAGCGCAACCTCGGTGGCATGCGCAACCTCGACCGCGCGCCCGACGCGGTGTTCATCCTCGACACGAAGAAGGAAGACATCGCGGTGACCGAGGCGAAGAAGCTCGGTATCCCGATCGTCGCTGTGGTCGACACCAACTGCGATCCCGATGTGATCCAGTACCCGATCCCCGGCAACGACGACGCGATCCGCTCCGGCAGCCTCATGGCCCGCATCATCTGCGACGCCGTCGAAGAGGGTCGTCAGATCCGAGCTCGTCGCACCGGCGCCCCGGTGGTCATGCCGCGCACTGCCGAAGAAGACGCAGCCAAGGCGGTCGAGCAGGCCGATGCCCGTCGCGAGGCCGCGCAAGAGGCCGCCGAGCGCGAGTCGCGCGTCGCCGCGGCCAAGCTGACCCCGGAAGCCGAGCCCGAAGTCGAGTCGACCGACGAGCCCGTGGCCGAGGCCGAGGCAGCGGTCGAGCCCGCCGTCGACGTTGCCGAGCCCGCGGTGGTCATCACCGAAGCGCCGGCCACCGACGAGCCCGCTGCCGACGTCGAACCCGAGGCGGCGGCTGACTGATGGCCGAGATCACTGCGAAAGACGTCAAGGCCCTTCGCGACGCGACCGGCGCCGGGATGATGGACGCGAAGAAGGCCCTCGTCGAGGCCGACGGTGACGCCGAGCGCGCTGCCCGGATCCTCCGCGAGAAGGGTCTGACCAAGGTCGCGACCCTCGAGGAGCGCGAGAACAACCAGGGCGCCGTCGCGATCGCACGAGATGGCTCCACTGCGGCAATGGTCGAGCTGAAGGCCGAGACCGACTTCTCGGCGAAGTCCGACGACTTCGTCGCGATGGTGCAGAAGATGGCCGACGCCGTGCTCACCGGCGGCACCGACGCACTCGCCGGTCTGGCCGACGAACTCGACACGCTCAAGCTCCAGAAGAAGGAGAACATCGACCTCGGCAAGGTGGCCCGCTTCGAGGCGGCGCCCGGCAACGCGCTCGACGTCTACCTCCACACCCAGGATGGTCGCGGCACCAACGGCGTCGTCGTCGAGATCGAAGGCTGCACCGACGAACTCGCCCACGAGATCGCGCTGCACATCGCGTTCGCGAAGCCGTCGGCGCTGGGACGAGACGAGATCGACGCCGGTCTGGTTGCTCGCGCCACCGAGGGCTTCGAAGAGTTGACCCGCAAAGAGGGCAAGCCCGTGCAGGCGATCCCGAAGATCGTCGAGGGTCGAGTGAACTCCTGGTTCGCGGAACGCGTGTTGCCCGAACAGGGCATGTTCGGCGAGAAGGAGACCGTGCAGCAACGGCTCGGTGAGGGTCGGATCATCCGCTTCGCACAGGCCGTCATCGGCAGCTGAGCCCCATGACCGATTCCCCACACGACTCCGCCGCCGCAACCTCGGGGGCCCGTTGGTCGCGCGTCATGTTGAAGGTCTCGGGTGAGGCGTTCGCCGGGGGAGCGGGCCTCGGGATCGACGGCGACGTCGTGTCCTACCTCGCCTGTGCGATCATCGACGTCAAGCAATCGATGGACATCGACATCGCGATCGTCGTCGGTGGCGGCAACATCTGGCGCGGCATGACAGGCGCCGGCGCGGGCATGGATCGCGCGCAGGCGGACTACATGGGAATGTTGGCGACGGTGATCAACGGGCTGGCGCTGCAGGCGACGCTCGAACGACTCGGTCAGCCGACCCGCGTGCAGAGCGCGATCCACATGTCACAGGTCGCCGAGCCGTACATCCGGCGCCGCGCGATCCGTCATCTCGAGAAGGGCCGCATCGTGATCTTCGCGGGTGGCACCGGCAACCCGTTCTTCACCACCGACACGACTGCCGCGCTGCGAGCAATCGAGATCGACGCTCAGGCGATCCTCATGGGCAAGCACGGAACCGACGGCGTCTACACCGCCGACCCGCGCACGAATCCCGACGCCGAACTGCTCAACGAGGTGAGCTATCTCGACGTGCTGAGCAAGGGTCTGAAGGTCATGGATTCGACCGCGATCAGCCTCTGCATGGACAACGAGCTGCCGATGGTGGTGTTCGATCTGATGGCCGAAGGTGTCATCGGTCGCATCCTCCGCGGTGAGCAAATCGGCACCCTCGTCAGCTGACTCGCGGTTCGCCACGTCGTGTGTCGCGTTGTGTCAGGCTGTCGGCCATGAGTGACGAGTTGGTCGCGGTCGTCCACGAAGA
This sequence comes from Acidimicrobiaceae bacterium, assembly GCA_043734285.1. Lineage (GTDB taxonomy): Bacteria > Actinomycetota > Acidimicrobiia > Acidimicrobiales > Microtrichaceae > JAYTFP01. The sequence continues at coordinate 7,687 of JAYTFP010000246.1, read as the reverse complement.
CACCGCGGAACGGATGGACAAAGCCGTGGGCCACACCCGTCACGAACTCGCCGGCGTGCGTACCGGACGGGCGAATCCGGGCCTCGTCGAGAAGCTGCCGGTTGAGTACTACGGCACGACAGCGCCTCTCCAACAGCTCGCCAGCTTCTCGGTTCCCGAGGCGCGGATGCTCGTCATCTCGCCCTTCGACAAGGGATCGATGGGCGCGATCGAACGGGCGATCCGTGACGCGAACCTCGGCCTCAATCCCTCGAACGACGGTGTGCAGATCCGGTTGGCCTTCCCGTCGCTGACCGAGGAACGCCGCAAGGAATTCGTGCGCATGGTGCGCCAGAAGGCCGAGGACGGTCGCAACGCGATCCGCAACGCTCGACGCGACGCTCGCAAAGACCTCGAGTCGCTCCAGAAGGACGGCGACATCAGCGAAGACGACCTGCGCCGCGCCGAGGACGAGCTCGACAAGTTGACCAAGCGACACGAGACCGAGATCGACGCGGCACTCGAGACCAAGACCGTCGAACTGATGGAGGGTTGATGACCGACGAGCCCGTCGACGAGAGCGCCGACGCCGATCCCACCCGCTCGACCGAGGGCGTGAGGATCATCGGGGCCAAGGAGGCCGCCGAGGTCGTCGCCTCCGGCAACACCGGTTCCACGCCGGTCGTCGGCGCCGACGGAGCGACCGACTCCAGCGGCGCGACCGACACCGATGCCGCCGGCGACGACACCGAGTCGATCAGTGAGATCCCTCCAGTCACACCCGCGGAGAGCTTCGAGTTGCCGCACTACACCGGCCCGCCCACGGGTCAGGTGCCGCGGGTCGTCATCGGTGAGGGCACCGAGGCGAGCTGGGCGGGTCTCGGCGATCAGCCGCGCTGGCGTGACACCGAGCAGCACTTCGACGAGCAGCCCGCGTTCAGTGACGTGGTCGGCGAGGGCGCTGACGTCTCGCTGCCCGACATCCCGCGGCCGACCGACTCCGACCGTCCGCCGGCAACCGTGTTCGATGCCGGAGAAGACCTGACCGACGACACCGTCCCCGCGGTCAGCGAAGCCGCTGCCGGCGCGTCCCACGACGATGGATCGTCACCCGAGTCCGACGACGGCGAGTCGGTCCTGCGTCGGCCGCCGACCCCGCGCCGACGTGCGCGGCCCGAAGGTCGCGAAGGTGTTGCGTTCGGCGCGGCGTCGTCATCCGAGGCGTCGGGCGGTGGTCGCAACATCTCCGTTGCCATCGGCGTCGGTCTTGCCTTCGCCGGTCTGGCCGTCCTCTGTTTCGTCGCCGGTTCCGCGACCTCGATGGTGCTCATCACGATGGTCCTCTGCCTCGCCGGCATGGAGCTCTTCACGAGTCTCAACCACGCGGGTTACCAGCCGGCAGGGCTGCTCGGCATCGCCGCGGTTGCCGCGCTCGGCGTCGCCCCGCTCTACAAGGGCTTCTTCGCGTACCCGATCATCTTCGGCATCGTCACCCTGACAACGCTCGCATGGTTCCTGTTCGTGCAGAGCGGCGAGGGCTCGGTCATGAACGCCGGCGTCACGTTGTTGGGCGTCGCCTACATCGGTGGGCTCGGATCGTTCGCGACGCTCACGCTCGGGGAGGCTCGACCCTTCGAGGGAGCGAACAGTTCGAATCAGGGGATCGGGATCCTCTTCGCGGGGATCCTCGTCACGGTCGCCAACGACGTCGGCGCCTATTTCATCGGCAAACGTTTCGGAAAGACCGCGCTGAACGCGGCGAGTCCGAACAAGACGCAGGAAGGCCTCATCGGAGGTTTCCTCTGCGCCGTCGTCCTGCCACTGATCATCATCGAGGCCGCCGATCTCCAACCGGTCAGTGCATCGCTGTGGAAAACCTTCGCCTTCTGCCTCATCTGTGCGGTCATGGCGCCGGTCGGCGATCTGTGCGAGTCGGCCATCAAGCGAGACCTGAAGGTCAAAGACATGGGCACGCTGCTGCCGGGTCACGGCGGCATGCTCGACCGCATCGACGGTCTGCTGTTCGTGCTCCCGACCGCCTACTTCATGGCGCATCTGCTGAGCCTCGGCCGGCCGGCGTTCTTCTGACCGTCGTCGTCCCACCTGAGCTGATGCTCGGGAGCCGAGAACGCGGCCGCCCCGGCCGCCGTTAGCATTCACCGTTGTCATGACATCTGTCGCGCTCATGGGCTCCACCGGCTCAATCGGTACCCAGACCATCGACGTCGTCGACCAGAGTGACGGTCGCTTCGAGATCACGGTGCTCGGCGCGCACAGCAACGTCGAACTGCTCGCCGAGCAGGCGCGAGCCATCCGGCCTCGTGTCGTGGCGCTCGCCGACGAAAGCCGGGCGGTCCGCCTGAAGGCGTTGCTGCCACCCGAGGTCGAACTCGTCGCCGGTCCCGACTCGTTCGCATCGCTCGCCGACGCGGCCGACGTCATCGTCAACGGCGTCGTCGGCTTCGCCGGGCTCGCCGTCACGATGGGTGCGCTCTCCGGGGGCAAGCGCCTTGCGCTGGCCAACAAGGAATCGCTGATCGCCGCCGGACCTGTGGTCAACCCATTGCGCGCGACGCCGGGTGCCGAGCTGATCCCGGTCGACTCCGAGCACTGTGCGATCCATCAATGCCTCCGCTCGGGGCCCGACGGTGTCGAGGGCCGCCGCGTGGCCGCGATGGTGCTCACCGCGTCGGGCGGTCCGTTCCGGGGGCGCACTGCCGACGAGCTGGCGGGCGTCACCGTCGCTGAGGCGCTCGCCCATCCCACCTGGTCGATGGGCCCGAAGATCACCGTCGATTCGTCGACGCTCGTGAACAAGGGACTCGAAGTCATCGAGGCGCACGAGCTCTTCGGCGTCGGCTACGACGAGATCGAGGTCGTCGTGCATCCCACGTCGATCGTGCACTCGATGGTCACCTTCACCGATGGTGCGACCATCGCGCAGCTCTCGCGGCCCGACATGCGCCTCCCGATCGGATATGCGCTCGCCTGGCCCGATCGTCTCGAGGTCGCCTATGGCGGCCTCGACTTCTCGTCACCTCTCGACCTTCGTTTCGAACCCCCGGATCTCGACGCCTTCCCATGCCTCGCACTCGCCTATGCCGCGGGCAGGGCCGGCGAGACCGCTCCCGCGTGGTTCAGCGCGGCGAACGAGGTCGCGGTCGAGGCCTTCCTCTCCGAGCGCATCAGCTGGGCCGGCATCGCGATGGTGAACGCCGAGGCGCTCGATCGTTGGGACGGCATCGTCGCCGACAGCATCGACGCGATCCTCGACGCCGATCGTCGCGCCCGGGCGACCGCGCGGACCATCATCGAGGCGCGGGAGCGTGCCGCGTGACCGGGCCTGCGACCGCCACCACCGTCGACACCCGCGAGACGACGACCGCGCCTGGCGGAGACCCGCCCGAGCGCGCCGAAGTGGGCCATCCCTTCATGCGACCGGCGCGGTTGACCGTGTTGTTCGGCCTGGTGCTCGCGCTGGGCCTGTGGCGGGGCTTGCCGATCCTCGCCGTCGTCGGGTCGATCCTCGTCATGATCTTCTTCCACGAGTTGGGTCACTTCATGGCCGCCCGTCGTGCGGGGATGCGTGTCACCGAGTTCTTCATCGGATTCGGCCCGCGGATCTGGTCGTTCCGCCGCGGCGATGTCGAATACGGCATCAAGGCGATCCCGGCCGGCGCCTACGTGAAGATCATCGGGATGTCGAACATCGACGACGTGTCCGAGGAGGACGAGCCCCACACGTACCGCCAGAAGACGTATCCCCAGCGGATGCTCGTGGCCGTCGCCGGCTCGGGGATGCACTTCCTCATGGCGCTGACCCTGCTCTACATCGCCTTCGTCGCGGTCGGCACCCGCGACGAGACGAACTGGATCGTCGACCGCCCGCTTCCGGGAAGCGCCGCCCAGCGCTACGACATCCGTCACGGCGATCGCATCACGTCGGTCGCGGGTGTCAAGGTCGACACGCAGCCGGAGATGGGCACTGAAGCGCGCAAGCACCCGAACGAGAAGATCGAGCTCGGCCTCGTACGTGACGGCAAGTCGTTGACGAAGACGGTGATCCTCAACAGCCGTATGAGCGTCTACGGCACGGTCGGCGAAGACCTCGTCGTCTTCAGCCCGGGATCTGACGAGGTGCTCGTTTCGGCACCGCTCAAGACCGGCGTGCTCGCCGAAGCAGGTCTGCGCGACAGCGACCATCTCATCTCGGTCAACGGCACCGCGGTGTCGTCGCTCGGCAGCGTGCGCGACGTGGTGAAGACCGCGACGTCGGGCACGTTGCGGGTCGAGTTCACTCACGAGAACGCCCCGGCCGGAGCGTCGCCCATCTCGGCGAACGTGAATCTGGGCTCGGCGCTCGAGCTCGGGCCCATCCAGGGGTTCCTCGGTGTCGGCGAGCAGTTGGTCCCGCAGAAGCAGGGGTTCCTCGAGGCGGTCCCGGCGACCGGGAAGATGTTCGGCAGAGTCGCCTGGGCGAGTGTCAGCGGTCTCGGCCACTTCTTCACTCCGTCGAACATCAAGCATTTCGTCTCGCGCACGTTCCACACGACGCCGGGCGAGTCGCACGCGTCGGACAAGCCGCAGTCGGCCACGGTGTCGGCAACCGCCGGCGAGCAACGCAACAGCAACCGCATGACCTCGATCGTCGGCGCCGTCGTCATCGGTGAGCAGGTCACCGAGGGCGGGTGGGTGAACCTGCTGCTCTTCCTCGCGCAGCTCAACATCATCATCGGTATTTTCAACCTCGTGCCGCTCCCGCCGTTCGACGGGGGGCACGTCGCGATCGCCACGTACGAGCGGATACGTGAACTCGCCCGACGCGACGGCAAGCGCTACTTCGCCGACTTCAACAAGCTGATGCCGGTTGCCGTCGGTGTGATCAGCGTCCTGTTGTTGATCGGGATGATGGCGATCTACCTCGATCTCGCCGATCCCGTGAGGCTCTAGCCTTTCCCCATGGATGCTGGCCTGGTGACTTTCCCCCGTCGCAGGACGCGACAGGTGATGGTCGGATCGGTGCCGGTCGGTGGTGGCGCGCCGATCTCGGTGCAGTCGATGACGATCACCAAGACGGCCGACGTCGAGGCGACGCTCCAGCAGATCTACGCACTCGCGGCGGCGGGCTGCGACATCGTGCGATGCACGTGCAACGACCTCGATGCGGCCGAGGGTCTCGCGCGCATCGTGCCGCGGAGTCCCGTGCCGATCGTCGCCGACATCCACCACCAGTACAAGATGGCCTTGGCCGCGCTCGAGGCGGGCGTGGCGTGCCTGCGTCTGAATCCCGGCAACATCCGTCGGCCCGAGCACATCAAGATCGTCGCGGCCGAGTGCCTCGACCGCGGGGTCCCGATCCGCATCGGCGTCAACGGCGGTTCGCTCGATCCCGAGCTCTACGAGAAGTACGGCGGTCGTGTGACTCCCGAGGCGATGGTCGAGTCCGCCCAGCAGGAGCTGCGCTACTTCGATGAGGTGGGATTCGACGCGGTGAAGATCTCGGTCAAGGCGTCGAACGTGCCGCTGATGATCGAGGCGTACCGCCAGCTCGCCGAGGTGACCGACCATCCGCTGCACCTGGGTGTCACCGAAGCCGGTCCGTTGCCGGGAGGTCTGCTGAAGGCGACCGCGGGCATTGCGACGCTGCTGGCCGAGGGGATCGGCGACACGATCCGCTATTCGCTCACCGCTGATCCCGTCGAAGAGGCCCGCGCCGGTCGGCAGTTGCTCGAGGCGCTGGGCCTGCGCGAACGCAAGTCGGTCGACCTGATCGCCTGCCCGTCCTGCGGGCGCGCCGAGGTCGACGTGATCGGATTGGCGAATGCCGCGCAGGCAGCGTTTGGCGAGCGCGAGATCCCGCTGCAGATCGCGGTGATGGGGTGCGTGGTCAACGGACCGGGCGAGGCTCGCGACGCCGATCTTGGAATCGCCGCCGGTCGCCACCGCGGGCATCTGTTCGTGAAGGGCACCAATGTCGCGGTCGTGGCCGAAGACGAGATGGTCGACACGTTGGTCGAGTGGGCCGAGTTCATCGTCGAGCACGGCGCCGACGCCGCGTTGGCGCGCGCCGACGTCGCCAAGGCGACCCGCGAGGCCGAGCGAGACCGCGCCGCGCTGCTCGACGAGCAGGGCGATGACGTGAACCACTCCGAGCAACACGTCGAGCTCATCCGCAAGCTCACCTGATGGCGCCGGGGCCCGCCTGCGGCGACCCCGGACGCGTGTCCTCGGGGCGGCTGGCGCCGCGCTCTGCGGCTCCTGAACTCGCGCACCGGTAACATCGCCCGGCCATGGCGAAGCCCCCTGTTCTCACCCCCCAGGCCGACGATTTCCCCCGTTGGTACCAAGACGTCATCAACAAGGCCGAGCTGGCCGACAACGGGCCGGTGTACGGCACGATGGTCATCCGGCCGTACGCCTATGCGATCTGGGAGCGGATGCAGGCCGCAGTCGACCTGCGCATCAAGGCGGCTGGCGCCGAGAACGCCTACTTCCCGCTGTTCATCCCCGAGAGCTACCTGACGAGGGAGGCCGAGCACGTCGAGGGGTTCAGCCCCGAGCTGGCCGTGGTCACGGTCGCCGGCGGCAAGGAGCTCGCCGAGCCGATCATCGTGCGACCGACGTCGGAGACGATCATCGGCGAGTTCATGGCCAAGTGGGTCCAGAGCTACCGAGACCTGCCCCTGCTGCTCAACCAGTGGGCCAACGTGGTGCGTTGGGAGTTGCGCCCGCGAATGTTCCTGCGGACCACCGAGTTCCTCTGGCAGGAAGGCCACTGCGCGCACGCCACCGAGCTCGACGCGGCCGCCTACGCGCGACAGATCCTCGACGACGTGTACGTCGACTTCATGGTGAAGGACCTCGCGATCCCGGTGATTGCCGGCTGCAAGACCACCTCCGAGCGATTCGCCGGCGCGACGAACACCATGACGTGCGAAGCGATGATGCGCGACGGCAAGGCATTGCAGATGGGCACCAGCCACGAGCTGGGCCAGAACTTCGCCCGGGCGTTCGACATGAACTACCTCGACGCTGACGGCGCACAACAGCTGTGTTGGACCACGTCGTGGGGTGTCTCGACTCGGATGATGGGTGGACTCATCATGTGCCACGGCGACGACGCGGGGCTCCGCGTGCCGCCCCGTATCGCCGCGGTGCAGACCGTGGTGATGGTCGTTCGCGACGATGACGACGCGACGGTCGCTGCTGTCGCACGCCGTCTCGGCGATGAGCTCGCCGCCGCGGGCGTTCGCGTGCGCGTCGACGCCAATACCAACGTCGGCTTCGGGCGTCGAGCCACCGACTGGGAGTTGAAGGGCGTACCGATCCGCGTCGAACTGGGCCCGCGCGACATCGAGGGCGGAGTGGCCACGATCGCCCGACGCGACGGCGGCGAGAAGACCACGGTGCCGCTGGCCGATCTCGTCGGCCGCCTTCCCGGCATGCTCGACGAGATCCAGACGTCGCTGCTGGCCGACGCGACCCGCCATCGCGACGAGCGGATCGTCGACGTCGCGTCGATCGACGAGGCCATCGACGTGGCCCAGACGGGCTTTGCCCGCATCGAGTGGGCGAAGGTCGGAACCGAGGGCGAGGCCCGGCTCGCGGCGTCATCGATCACCGTGCGCTGCCTCGTTGGCGCCGATCATGATGTCGCCACGGCAGAGGACGCTCCGGGCAACATCGCGTACGTCGCCAGGGCCTACTG
>JAYTFP010000245.1:0-8451 GCA_043734285.1 Acidimicrobiaceae bacterium | reverse complement strand
GGTTCGCACCTATCCCTACGGCACAGCGGCCGCGCACATCCTCGGCTATGTCGGCAGCGTGACCGAGTCCGAGCTCCCGAAGCTGCGCGCCGCGAACGGTGTGCCGGGTCAGGCGAACAGCCTGAGTGGCCGCGCCAAGCCGTATTCGGCCAACGACGACGTCGGCAAGAGCGGGATCGAGGAGTCGTTCGAATCCGATCTGCGCGGCGTGCCGGGCGACCGGACCATCCAGGTCGACGCGCGTGGCGACTACGTCCGCACGGTGGTCGAGCCCGCGCTCAGCAACGGCGACGACGTCTGGCTGTCGATCGACATCGATCTGCAGATCATGGCCGAGCAACGACTCGCAGCCGAGATGGCGGCGCGGCGTGCGGCCGGCGGTGACAAGGACGGCAAGGTGTTCCGCGCGCCCGAGGGATCCGTCGTGATCATCGACCCGCAGAGCGGGCAACTCATGGCGATGGCCTCGAATCCCAGCTACGACCCGAAGGATCTCGTCAACGGCATCAGCAGTGCGTTGTGGAGCGACCTCAACGACAAGAACAAGGGTCAGCCGTTGTTCAACTGGGCGTTGCAGGGTCTCTACTCGCCGGGTTCGACCTTCAAGCCGTTCATCGCGCACGCAGCGCTGCAGCAGCACCTGATCTCACCGACCGAGACGATCAACGACCACGGTTCGTGGACGATCGAGGGCTGCAAAGGCGACGGCTGCATCAAGTACAACGACCAGCACGAGGTCCACGGCACGGTCGACCTGTCGAGGTCGTTGACGGTCTCGTCCGACGTGTTCTATTACCGGATCGGCGACAAGTTCTGGCGGGCGCGCGCACTGCTCGGTCAGAACCCGATGCAGGACTCGGCGAAGTTGTTCGGGCTTGGCGTGCGATCGGGGATCCGTCTGCCGGCCGAGGCCGTGGGACTGGTCCCCACGCCCGACTGGCTGGCGAAGGCGCACGCGGATCACCCGAAGGCGTTCCCGCGCGGGAACTGGACCGTCGGCGACAACGTCAACACGTCGATCGGCCAGGGCTCGGTGCAGGTCTCGCCGATGCAGCTGGCGAACGGCTACGCGGCGATGTCGACCGGCGGGACCCGATATGTCCCGCAGATCGCGTTGATGGTGACGCGTCCCAAGGACCTCGCGAAACCGATTACGCCCGACAACTTCACGGTCGTCCAGAAGATCGACCGTCAGGTTGCGGCGACGATCCCGTTCAACGATCTCTCGGGCTATGCCGCGATCTACAGCGGGCTGCAGGGCGTCGTGCAGCGCGGCGACGGCACCGCGCACGGTGCGTGGCAAGCGAGCCAGACCGCATGGCCGATGGCGGGCAAGACCGGCACCGCACAGGTGGCCAACAAGGCCGCGACGTCGATCTTCGCCGGATGGGGCCCCGCGGATGGCGCGTCGCCGTCGCGCTACGCCATCGCCGTCGTGCTGCCCGAGTCGGGCTACGGCGCCGATGCCGCCGCTCCGCTCGCGTTCTCGATCATGAGATCGGTGTCCACGAACGCGGTTCCGATCGCGGTCCCCGCGCCGCCGGAGAAGGTCGTCACCGACTCGGGGGAGTCGCCGCCGGGCGGCAAGAACGCGCCGACCCCAGGGTCGAGTCCCGCGACGACGACCAGCAGCGTGCCGACGACCGCGCCGAAGGTCACCCGACGCACGACGTCGACCACGACGACCACGACGATGAAGGGCGGCCGTTGATGATCACCCGCCGGCCCAACTCGATGGTCCGCAACCACGACATGTCCGCGGCGTGGCGCCATGTCGACGTGGTGCTCTGCGCGCTGGTCGGGGCCACCGTCGTGTTCGGTGCGGCGATGGTCTACAGCGCCACCGCGCACCACTCGAAGTTGTCGGGGTTCTTCGAGAAACATGTCCTGTTCGTGCTCATCGGATTCGGTGTGATGGCGACAGTCGCCGCGGTCGACTACGTGAAACTCCGCGACTGGGCCCGACTGGTGTTCGTCGGAGCGGTGCTCGGCCTCGTCGCGGTCATCACCCCGCTGGGCAGTGTGCACAAGGGCACTCGCGCCTGGTTCGACATCGGCCCGATCCAGATCCAGCCGGTGGAGTTCGCGAAGGTGGCGGTGATCGTCGCCGTCGCGAGCTACCTGGGCACGGTCCCCGACCGCCTCGGCCCGAAGCATCTCGCCGTCGCGCTGGCCATGTTCGCGGTGCCGATGGGGTTGGTGATGGCCGAGCCCGATCTCGGGAGCAATCTGGTGATCCTGGTGATCGCGGTCGGCATGCTCGTCGTCGCCGGCTTCCCGGCGCGCTACCTCGTGGCCCTGACGCTGATCGGAGTGGTCGGCGTCGTGGGGATCCTCTCGAGCGACTCACTCGACAAGTATCAGAAGGCCCGGCTGACGACGTTCGTGAATCCCGACCAGCAGACGCCCGAGGCGAAGACCGCGGCGTACAACACGAAGCAGGCGCAGATCGCGATCTCGTCGGGCGGGTTGTCGGGCCAGGGATATCTCGAGGGCCAGCAGACGAAGGGCGGCTTCGTCCCCGAGCAGCAGACCGACTTCATCTTCACGGTCGCGGGGGAGGAATTGGGCTTTCTCGGCTCCGCAACGCTCGTGCTCCTTCTCGGGGGGATCGTCTGGCGCGTCTGGCGAACGGCGGTACTGGCGCGCGACAAAGTCGGTTCGTTCATCTGCATCGGTGTGCTCTGCATGTTCGTGTTCCACATCTTCGAGAACGTCGGGATGAACCTCGGAATCATGCCCGTCACCGGAATTCCGCTTCCTTTCGTGTCATACGGAGGATCTGCGACCATTTCGTCGTTCGCCGCGATGGGGCTGGTCCTCAACGTCCACATGCGCCGATTCAGCTGACCCAGTGGTGTCAGCGGCCCGGGCAGGGTTCGCGGCCGCGGGACCCCAGCCGATAGAATGCGCGACGAAATGACCTCCTTGTGGTCCGACCTCGAACCACTGCTCGCCAAGGTCAGCAAACCTGCTCGTTACATCGGCTGTGAGGACGGGGCGCTCGAGCCCGAACACGGCCCCGACAAAGTGTCGTGGTTGCTCATCTATCCCGATACGTACGAGATCGGCTTGCCCAACCAAGGCCTGCAGATCCTCTACGAGATCCTCAACGAGCGTGCCGACGCGGTCGCTGAGCGTTCGTACGCGCCGTGGAGCGACCTCGAGGCCGAGCTGCGCGCGGTCGGTCTGCCGCTGTTCAGCGTCGACACGCACCGCGGCGCCGACGAGTTCGACTTGCTCGCGTTCAACCTCTCGGCCGAGCTGACCTACACCAATCTCGTCAACTGCATCGATCTCTCGAAGACGCCCGTGCGCGCTGCTGATCGCGGTGTCGATCACCCGCTGGTCTGCGCAGGCGGCCACTGCACGTACAACCCCGAGCCGATCGCCGACTTCGTCGACTTCGTCGTGCTGGGCGACGGCGAAGAGGTCGTGTCCGAGATCACCGAGGTCATCGGCGAGTGGAAGCGCGCCGGACGCCTCAGCCGCGAGGCCGTGCTGCGGAGCCTCTCCCACGTCGAGGGCGTCTACGTGCCGTCGATGTACGACGTCGCCTACGACGGCGTCCGCGTCGCATCGATCACGCCGCGCTTCGACGACGTGCCCGCCGAGGTGCAGAAGCGCACCATCGCCGATCTCGCCGACTGGCCCTATCCGAAGCGCCAGCTCGTGCCGGTCACCGAGGTCGTCCACGACCGCCTCAACGTCGAGGTCTTCCGCGGCTGCACGCGGGGTTGCCGGTTCTGCCAGGCGGGCATGATCACTCGCCCCGTCCGCGAGCGTCCCGCCGACCAGGTCCGCACGATGGTGTCCGAGGGCCTGCGCCGCACCGGCTACGACGAGGTCGCGCTGACCTCGCTGTCGACCGCCGACATGAGCGGCATCGAGTCCGTCGTCACCGACATCGTCAACGACCCGATGAACTGCGGTCAGGTCTCGGTGTCGCTTCCCTCGCTGCGTGTCGACGCCTTCACCGTGGGCGTCGCCGCGCAGATCCAGAAGGCCCGGCGCACCGGCCTCACGTTCGCCCCCGAGGCGGGCACGTGGCGGATGCGCCAGGTCATCAACAAGTTGATCCGTGAAGAGGATCTCTACGGCGCCGTCGAGTCTGCGTACTCGCAGGGTTGGCGGCGCATGAAGCTGTACTTCCTCATCGGGCTCCCCACCGAGACCGACGAGGACACGCTCGGCATCGCCGAGTTGGCGCGCAACGTCATCGCGATCGGCCGCCGTCACCACAAGAACCCCTCAGTGACGGTGTCGATCGGTGGCTTCGTGCCGAAACCGTTCACGCCGTTCCAATGGTTCGGCCAGAACACTGCGGTCGAATTGCAACGCAAGGTCAACCTGCTGCGCGACGCCACCCGTCGCGAACGGGGCATCGATCTGAAGTGGCACGATCCCAAGGCCACCCTGGTCGAGGGCATCGCCAGCCGCGGCGATCGGCGCATCGGTGCGGTCATCGAAGAGGTGTGGCGCCGTGGCGGCACGTTCCAGGAGTGGTCGGAGTTCTTCGACCTCGACCTGTGGACCGAGGCCATGGCGTCGAACGGCCTCGACATCGACTCGTATGTGTACCGCCATCGGCACGAGGACGAGGTCTTCCCGTGGGAGCACCTCTCCGCCGGGCTGCACCGCGATTTCCTCTGGCAGGACTGGCGCGACGCCCTCGACGAGGTCGGCCTCGAGGACTGCCGGTGGACGCCGTGTTACGACTGCGGCGCGTGCACCGGGTATTCGATCGAGCACATCGTGGCCTCGGCCACACCCCCGGCTGGTGGGAGCCAAGGCACGGGAGTCGACCTCGCTTCGGGCGGGGCGGTTCCGGTGGAGCTGTTGGCACGCAAGCCGGCGGGTGTGTCGTGAGGGTACGGCTCCGCTTCACCAAACTCGGCAAGCTCCGCTTTCTCGGCCATCGCGATCTCGCGCGCTGTTGGGAACGGGCGATCCGCAAGGCACAGCTCCCGATCGCGTACAGCGTGGGTTTCTCGCCGCGTCCGAAGATGCACTTCGGTCTTGCGCTGCCCACCGGTTGCGAGTCACAGGCCGAGTACCTCGACATCGATCTGCGCGACGACACGGGGGTGACGATCGACGTCGCCACGCTCGGTCCGCTGCTCAGTGATGCCATGCCGATCGGCATCGACGTGACGATGGTGGAGCGCGTGGCTGACCACGAGGACTCGTTGCAGGCCGTCGTGAGTGCCTGCACCTGGCATTTCGAGATCGTCGACGAGAGCAGTGACACGATCGCCGGCCGCCTGGCGGCGATGATGGCGACCGATGACGTGCAGCTCACGTTCGAACGCAAGGGCAAAGAGGTGACCGAGAACGTGCGGCCCGCGATCCACGAGGCGTTCGTCGTCGCGGATCTCAGCCGCGCGGTCGACGGTGCAGTACTGGTGAGCGTCGAGCTCGCCACGAAACCCCGCAGCATCAGACCGGGTGAGTTCCTGGCGGTCTTCGACCCGCCGATGCAAGCCCGACGGATCTGCAGAATCGAACAATGGACCACGACCGACGGCGTCCGCCGGCCACCTCTGGTGCCTGCCGACGCGTCCGGGCCGGGCGATCTCGCCCAGGCCTCATGAGAGGTACGACATGTCTGATGACGACACCCACAATTCTCCGCCTACAGCGCCGGTGGTCGACGCCAGCGCACCGCTGATCCCGAGGGTCCCGCCCCCGGGACGCAAGCCGCAGATCGGCGACTCCATCCCGGCGACCCCGGGCGCGACGAAGGCGGGCGACGCGTCGCCCGCCGAGTCGGGCGACGGAACCGGCGCACCCTCGACGAGCGCGAAGCGCCGTCGTCGGCGCGGGCGCGGCGGTGGAGGTGGCGGCGGAACTCAAGGCGGCCAAGGCGCTCAGGGTGGCCAAGGTGGGCGTCAACCGCAGGGCCAGCGCCAGGGTGGCGGCGGTCAGGGCGGCGGTCAGCAGCGCAAGCCCCGCATGCAACCCGTCGAGGCGGTACTGACCGACGACGACGGACCGGTGCAGCTCGACGCGTCGACGATGAAGAAGCGCTCGGGTCGGCAGCGCAAGGGCAAGGCCGTCGGTCGCTACCAGATGAACGTCCACGTCGACGTCGACGGCAACACGCACATCGCGATCCTCGAAGGTCGCTCGCTGATGGAGCACTACGTCTCGAGCCCCGCGGATGACGTCAGCCAGATCCACGGCAACATCTATCTCGGTCGCGTCGAGAACGTGCTGCCCGGCATGGAGGCGGCGTTCATCGACATCGCCACGCCGAAGAACGCGGTGCTCTATCGCGGCGATGTGCACTACGACTCAGACGACGTCGAGGTCGCCGGCGAGAAGCCGCGGATCGAAGACGTGCTCAAGCCGAAGCAGCTCATCTTGTGCCAGGTCACCAAGAACCCGATCGGTCACAAGGGCGCCCGTCTCACTCAAGAGGTCTCGCTGCCAGGTCGTTTCGTGGTGCTCGTGCCGAACTCCAAGACCTACGGCATCTCGAAGCGCCTGTCGGATCACGAGCGCAAGCGCCTGCGTCAGATCCTCGATCGCGTGAAGCCGGGCGAGCACGGCGTGATCGTGCGTACCGCCGCCGAGAACGTCACCTCCGAGGAGATCGAGCGCGACGTCGCGAGGCTCCTGCGCCAGTGGGACCAGATCTCCGCGCTGATGGCGAAGCAAAACCGTCCGGGTCTGCTCTACCGCGAACCCGACATGGCCGTGCGCGTCATCCGCGAAGAGTTCAACACCGAGTACCGCGCCGTGATCATCGACGAGCCGAAGCTCTACGACGAGGTCCACGACTACGTGAGCGCGATCTCGCCGGCGCTCGGCGACCGCGTGCAGTACTACGACCGTGAGGTCGAGCCACTGCCGCTGTTCGAACGCTTCCAGGTCACCGAGCAGTTGAAGAAGGGCCTCGACCGCAAGGTGTGGCTCGCCTCGGGTGGATCGCTCATCATCGAGCACACCGAAGCGCTGACGGTCATCGATGTGAACACCGGGCGTAACGTCGGTTCGTCGTCGCTCGAGGAGACGGTCTTCCGCAACAACCTCGAGGCCGCGGTCGAGATCGCCCGGCAGCTGCGGCTGCGCGACATCGGCGGCATCATCGTCGTCGACTTCGTCGACATGGAGATCCGTGACAACCGTGACGAGCTGGTGCGGGTCTTCAAGGACGCCCTGTCACGTGACAAGACCCGCACGCAGGTCTTCAACGTCAGCGAGCTCGGCCTCGTCGAGATGACCCGCAAGCGCATCGGTGAAGGCCTGCTCGAGTCGTTCGCCGACCAGTGCGAGGCGTGCAACGGCCGGGGAGTGGTGTTCAGCTCGTCGGTCATCGGCCTCGACTGACGCAGATCTCGTTTCGACCGCCCGGGGCCTGAACGACTACTTTGGAAAGCCGTATGTACGCAGTCATCAAGACAGGTGGAAAGCAGTACCGCGTGGCCGAGGGCGATCGTGTCCAGGTCGAGCGGCTCGGCGAGCCCGGCGGCGAGGTCGAACTGACCCCGGTGCTGCTCGTCGACGGCGACACCACCCTCGCCACCCCGGCCCAACTCCAGGGCGCCACGGTGTCGGCCCGGATCATCGAAGAGACCAAGGGTCCCAAGATCATCGGGTTCACCTACAAGAACAAGTCGAACGAACGGAAGCGTTGGGGTCATCGTCAGACCTACGCAACGATCGAGATCACCGGCATCACCAAGGGCAAGGGGTGAACTGAACCATGTCGAAGACAAAGGGCGGCGGCTCGACCAAGAACGGCCGCGATTCAGAGTCCAAGCGCCTCGGCGTGAAGGTGTTCGACGGCGGTGTCGTCACGGCCGGCTCGATCATCGTGCGCCAGCGCGGCACCAAGTTCCATCCGGGTCACAACGTCGGTCGCGGTAACGACGACACCCTGTTCGCGCTGAGCGACGGACGGGTGAAGTTCGGCTCGCGCAAGGGCCGCAAGCTCGTCGACATCCTCACCGACTGAGCGACCACTCAGTCAGTCGATGCCTTGGGGTAGCGACGTGCGGTCCCAGCCGAGGTTGGCGACCGCCATGCTGAACGCGTAGCGGTCAGTCATGCCGGCGACGTAGGTGACGGCGACGCGCAATGCGTCGTCGCTGCCCGCCGCGAGCTGGTGTGTGTGCTGGGCGACCGGGTGCGGGTCATCGAGGCCATCGAGCGGCAGCGTATTCGGGCGGTCGGCGTAGTACTCGACGAGCGAGCGCAGGATCCGGATCACCGCGTCGCTCTGCGCGACCGACGCCGGCCGCATGTAGATGTTCGTGTAGTTGAACTGGCGGAACTCGGCCAGCGCATCGGCGAGCGGTTCGGTCATTCCGATGCGCCCGGTCGCGGCGATGGCGTCGAGCATGCCGCCGATGAAGGCGTCGAGTTGGCGGCTGCGACGATCGCCGCATCGGGTGCGGACCACCTCGGGCAGCATGTCGGGCGTGACGATGCCCGCGTGCACGG
>JAYTFP010000244.1:0-3126 GCA_043734285.1 Acidimicrobiaceae bacterium | reverse complement strand
TTGTACGCTTCCTCGGTGCGGGCCTCGGCGGTCGCCGAGCCCAGCACGACCTCGGTCGCCGATCGGATCATGCGGCCAGTCAGGATCGGCGGGACGACCGTGCTCCCGACATTCATGCCGAGCAGCGGCAGGCTTCGTCCGTCGATCGAGTCGGCGCCGAAGTACGCGCCGGACCATCCCGCGATGTCCTTTCGGCCGTCGAGCGCTTGGTGGGCGTCGTCGAGGTTGATGTTGCCGTAGCCGCTCTGGTCGTAGACGGCGGCGTCCCAGTTCCACCCGTAGAGAGAAGGAGACCGCAGCAGTGTCGTGAAGCTGGAGCCGAAGGTCAGTGCGGCGACGAGGGTTCCGACTGCGACGACTGCGGCGACCATCACCGAGCGGAGCGGCACCGCCGTCGATCTGTCACCCGGTTCGAAGGCGAACCGGAGTCCGCTGATCGCGGCAGGTGACAGGCCGGCGCTGGCGGCCGCGCCCACGATCGCCGATGGGCGTGCCGCGTTCCGGCCGGATGGGTGGCGGTGTGGGAGTTGGCGCCACGCGCTCCATGCTGCGGCGACGAGGAGCACGACGAATATGGCACTCGCGATGCCGGCGAGCACGGTCCAGTCCGCGTCGAGACCGGCCGAGACTTCGACGCGACGCGCTGCGCCGAGGGGCATCAGGGGTGATGCCGCGTACGCGACTGCGATGGCGACGATCGTTCCCAGTGCCACGGCGCAACACGGTCCCGCGAGAGCGGCTCGTGCCAGCGCAGCTGGCCCAACTCCCAGCGCGCGCAGCAGCTCGTGGTCGGCGCGAGCAGACCGGAGCTGGCGGCCCACCTCTTGCGAGACCAGCACCAGAGCGGCGATGCCGGCGATGACGCCGAACAATGCCAGCGCCAGCGACAACGGCCGCACTGCTTGCTCGGCATGAAACGTGTCGACGGACGTCACCCGGAAGAACTGCGGCGTTCCGGGATCGACCGTGGCCATGTAGCGAGCCTTGACCGCATCCACGTCGGCGTCGCCTCGGCGAAGCGTGAGCCCCTGCCATGCGTAGCCGGCGTACGGCGCTGCCTGCTTCGAGAACGCTGGCGTCACCAACATGAGCGGCGTGCGATTCGTGTCATCCTGCACGACCTCGTCGGTGAACGCTCCGATGGCGACGATGGTTGCCGCGACTCGCATCTTCGGAGGAGGCGGGTTCTCGAAGAACGATGGGTCGGACGTCTGTTCCGCGGTGTAGGTCCCGAGGTCGATGTGCTGTCCAACGCGATAGCGATACCGGCGCGCCGACTCCTCGTTCATCGCGACCTCGTCGACGCGATCGACCCGAGGCATCCGTCCGAGGATCGGAGCGAACCGGTCCATCGTGAAGAAGCGACCGTCGAACGTGCCCAGGGTCTCGAAATCCTTCTCGAGGTCTGGACGGTCACCGAGCATCGGTCCCGTGTTGAACGCAACGTACGACGACGAGCGCGCGACCTCGGGGAAGTGTGCGATCGCTGCATCGGCCTTTGGGTCGTACTGACCGGGGTCGACCGCCATGGTCGACGCATGCGATGCCCGCAGGAATCGGGGGTAGGACGACTGCGTGCGCCGCGCTCCGGCGGTGGCGAACAGGGCCAATCCGCCGAGCAGTCCGAGGAGGATGACGACGCCGAGGAGTTCCCGACGCTTGCGCCGAAGGGTCATGCCCGCCCAGTAGCGAGTCAGCGCCATGAGCCGCGGTGTTCGCGCTTCAGCACGGCGCGAGCTGCGTGGTAGCCGCACATGCCGTGCACCCCACCGCCCGGTGGTGTCGACGAGGAGCAGAGGTAGACGCCGGGGATCGGTGTGGCCCACGGGGTTCTCGACAATGTGGGCCGGGCGACGAATTGACGCAGATCGGCGACGCCCCCGTTGATGTCGCCGCCGATGTAGTTGGCACCGTGGTCCTGCATTGCCGCGGGACTCATCACGTGCCGCTCGACGATCCGATCACGGAACCCGGGGGCGAACCGCTCGACCTGCGCCTCGATCCGCTCGGTCATGTCGAACGTCGATCCATTGGGTACGTGGCAGTAGGCCCAAGCCGTGTCTCCGCCCGAGGGCGCTCGTGTTCGGTCGAAGAGGCTCGGCTGAACGAACAGCACATACGGCCGCTCGGGATGGTGGCCGTGTTGCACGTCGTCCTCGGCTTCGACCAATTCGTCGAGCGACCCGCCGAGGTGCACCGTCGCCGCGCGGCCGACATCGGCGTTGGTCCACGGGGTCGGTCCGTCGAGTGCCCAGTCGACCTTCCACACGCCCGGCCCGTATCGGAACCGTTCCAGGCGACGCCGGTAGCGCGACGGCACGCGGCTGCCCGCGATCTCGAGCAGTTGCCGCGGGCTCACGTCGAGCAGCACCGCCCTTGCCGGAGGGAGTTCGTCGAGTGTGCGCACCATGCGCCCGCACTCGATCGTGCCACCGCGTGATGCCAAGACCGAGACCAACGCGTCGGCAAGCGACTGTGAGCCACCGCGGACCATCGGCCAACCGACGAGGTGCCCGAGCATTCCCAACATCAGTCCGTAGCCCGCGGTGATCGGGGCGCGCAACGAGAGCATCGAATGGCCGGCGAGTCCGCCGAACAGAGCCCGGGCCTCGTCGGTGTGGAATCTGGCGCGAGCGAGGCGGTCGGCCGAACGCAGGCCGACAGCCGAGTAGCGCGCCATCTTGAGCGGAACACGCGGGACTCCGAGGGGAGAGAGCAGGCCGTCGACGAGAGCGGTGTCGAGGAACGGGTCGAACAGACGGTGATAGGCGGCGGCATCCGCACCGAGTCCCGCCGCGGTGTCGTCGATCGATCGGCGCAGCAGCCCGGCGCGACCGCCGTCGAGCGGGTGCGCCAGCGGGATCTCGGGATGGATCCACTCCACACCGTGATCCGTGAGTGGCAGGTCCCGCAACGCGGGCGAGCCGAGTGCGAGCGGATGAATGGCGGAACAGACGTCGTGGATCATTCCCGGACGCGTCAACTCCGCCGAGCGCATGCCGCCGCCGGCGCGATCCGCGCCTTCGATCACGTGCACCCGCCATCCTGCCGATGCCAGGGTGATCGCCGCGACGAGACCGTTCGGCCCCGACCCGACGACGACGGCGTCGAACTCAGGCAAGGTCG
>JAYTFP010000243.1:0-4560 GCA_043734285.1 Acidimicrobiaceae bacterium | reverse complement strand
GTTGCCAGGGCGCATGACGTCGTGACCGCACACCACATTCGGATGCGTGGTGCTCTGGAAGGCGAAGATCATCACCCCGATGCCGATCAGCACCATGAGCGTGGCCTTGACGAGCGGCGTCTTCCACCGCGGGATCCCTGTGCTCTGTTCGAGATTCATCTGACTCATTCTCCACCCTCCTCGTCGTTGAACGTCGCAACTGTCGCCTGCCGTACTTCAGCGTCGCTTCCGATCGGCTGAAGCAGGGCGCGGGCGGCAACTTCGGCCAGTTCCTGCCGGCGATCACCGGCGTGCCGTGCGCCGGTGGCTACACGCCGCCGTGGACGAACGGTGTCGTCGCGATCCCCGCCTCGACGCAGATCGCGATCAGCTACGTCGTGTGGTGCGTGAGCGGCGGCACGACTGTCGCGAAGCAGTTCGGCGTCGCGACGTTCGACACCGTCACCAAGACGTTCGTCTCGAACGCGACAGCGGTCTTCGTGGGTTCGCCGCTCGATCGCACGCACCAACTCGGCAACCCGGTGCTGTTCGACGACGGCACAGGCCCCGCGATGTACTTCACGGCTGACGATTGCACGTCGACCGCGTTCGGCGCCTGCGGCGCGGGCACGCTGAAGATCGCCCGCGTCGCGCTCGTCGGCACCCGTCCATGGGAGACCGCGGCGAGCTACCGCTGGTGGACCGGATCGACGTGGTCGACCGATCCTGCCGCCGCCGTCAACGACGTGAGCGGAATCACACCGATCGACACGTCGATCATGCAGATCGGCGGTCTGCCCGGCGGCCCGTTCGTGTTGCTCGAGGAGCCCGACATCGCCGGCGGGTTCCGCGCTTGGACCGCACCCACACCGACCGGGCCATGGACGCTGCGTCGTTCCGACCTGTTGGTCCCCGACTGCGGGACCGGCACCGGCCTCGACCTCTGCCGAGCGATCATCGGCCACAGCGAGCTCAGCATCGCCGGCGCGTCGAGCACGATCGCCTACTCGGCGTTCCGACCGTCCGACCAGAAGGTCTGCGTTGGTTGGTTCACCCTCTGATCGTCATCGATCGGGATCGTGGTCGACGGCACGGATCACGAGGATGACATGACCCGCTGAGCCCTCGCCCGCGAGCAGCCCGAACGTCACCTCGGCCCAGTACGGGCTGCCGTCGCTACGGCGGAGTAGGTGCTCGAACGATCGTTCGCGCCCTGCGGCACTGCCGTGGACGTCGAATGCGCCGACCGTGAACGGATCCAGCACGGCGACGGTCGACTTGCCGACGGCGTCGCGCTCCGCGTGACCGGTCACCCGCGTGAAGGCGTCGTTGACGAACAGGATCGTCGATGAGGAGAGGTCGGGACCGTCGAACTCGGCGAGCAACAACGCGTTCTCAGCGCCGGCGAGTGCCGCCGCGAACGTGAGGTCGAGCGAATCACCTGGCGACACAGCGGACTCCCTTCCGGCGCTGGAACGATCCGTCCGTGGATCGCCGCTAGAGGGAGGTATCGGTTGCCCGATCAGGCTGCTTGAGATCTCAGGTCAGGCGGCGCCGGGCTTCGACCATCAGGCCGATGCCGATCAACACGAGGCCACCGCCGATGAGCCCGGCATCTCTCGACGAGAAACCGGTGACCGCGAGTGAGCTGGTCGTCGGGTTGGTGGCGGTCGCGGACAACACCACGGCCGGGGTCGTGGTCGCCTGCGTCACCGTCGTTCCCAGGACCTGCGGCGGCGAGGTCGTCGTCGTGGTCGTCGCGGCGGTCGTCGTCGTGGTGGTGGTGGTGGTGGTGGTCTCGCCCTCGCGGGTGGTCGTCGTCACGCCTGTGGTCGTGGTCGTCTCGTTGCAGTCGGTGTTGCCCCAGAACTGCAGCGAGGTCTCGAGATCGAGCGGGAACAGGAGCGGGCCGTGCCACTGGCCGAACGGTGCGATCGTCTGCGGCGTCGCGCCGGTGACGATGTCGAACTGCACCGGGTCACAGTCTTTCTCGAAGATGATCTCGGTGACGCCAGCCTGGCTGATCGTGAAGGGATTCGCCTCGAGGAGGTTCTGCGGCCAGGCCACGCCGTTGCCGGGCATCGCGTAGACAACGGCGATCGCGTTGATGGGTGTGCAGGGTGTCGACGACTCGGTGATCGTGACCTTGAACACCGACGCATTGTTCTGGATCGTGCGGGTCAAGCCCATCGTGCCGGGCGAGCAGTTCTCGCTGGCGGACAGATCTGACGGGGTCTGGACGACCTTGACGGGCGTCGTGCCCTGTACTCGTTCAGCACCGGCGCTCGCCGGGGCGACGATCATCGCAGCACCCGACAACACCATCGCCGCGCCGATGACGAACAACGAGGCGAGGGTGATCTTCCGGTTCGGTTTGGCGGTGCGGTGCGGTGTGGTCATCGGCTCGAGTCTCCGGGCAGGTGGGGGGGAACACGTGTGGCGCGGGGCATCTTAGGCCCGTCTACCCATTTCAGGCCGTTTCCATACACGAAGTCAAGGATCACGCGTGATCCATGCCCTCGAGATTGGCCCGGATCTGTGCGGTCTGGTCGTGCATCCCGGCGACGTGATGACGGAGGAAATCGTGCCCCACCGCCTCGGAGGCCTCGCTCTCGCGGCGGAGTTGATCCATCGACGAGCCGTCGAGGGCCCGGATCTCGGCCTCGACCTCAGCCAGCCGGGCGGTCAGGGCCGCGCAGGTCCGTTCGAGGCGGGCACGTGAGGCGGTCTCGTCGTCGTCGGCATCCTGCAGGCACTGTGCGTCGGGGCCCAGCGCGGCGCGGATCTCGATCTCGACCATCGCCATTGCCGCGGCGTTGCCGGCTCGGTAGG
The DNA here is from genome assembly GCA_043734285.1 of Acidimicrobiaceae bacterium. Taxonomy (GTDB): domain Bacteria; phylum Actinomycetota; class Acidimicrobiia; order Acidimicrobiales; family Microtrichaceae; genus JAYTFP01. The sequence goes on along the minus strand of JAYTFP010000243.1, from coordinate 1,749 downwards.
CCGCGGTGAGCCGGGCGAGGAGGTCGGTGCGCCGCGCCTGGTCGTCGGGGTCGTCCTGGGCACCGAGATCGGGCGCGATCACCTTCGCGAGCCGTCGGTAATCGGCGCGGAGGTCGATCTCGTCGGCGACGAACACGGCCTCGAGGTCGACCGGCGTGTCGTCCGGTCGCTCGCCCGAGAGCGGCTCGATGATCGGGGCCGTGGGAGGCCCGGCGTGCGGGACCGAGAAGTCGTTCCACGGTCCGATGACCTCGGGCTCACGCGCGGCCTCGGCCGCCGGTCGCGGATCGGGCCCCGCCGCGAACTCGCGCCAGCCGGTGGTGATCGGGTGGTGCGCCGGCCTCGCATCCTGAGCGGGCGCGAGGCGCTCGGCCAGGACCTCGCTGATCCTGTCGACCTCGTCGAGGATGCCGGTGACGGCGTCCATGTACCGGGCGACGAACACCGCAAGGGCCGCACGGCGGAGTTCGAGGTGTTCTTCGCGTTCGTAGATCTGGCCGACCAACCCGAGCGCGACCTCGTCGAGACGATCCTTCTTGCGATCGATCCCGAGGGTCGTCGACATCGGCGATCCGGCCAGGAGCTGTTGACCCCAGACGTGGTCGATCAGCGCGGCCCCGAGGTAGTCATCGGTGATCGGACTGGGCTGGCTCACCCTGGGAGAGAGTACGGGTCAGCAACGATCCGCTCCAATAGGCATTTCTTCTTTCACGGGGGCGGATCGCGGGCCATCGTGTGCTGTGCCCGTCAGCAGCCGATCATCGACCCGAGCCGTGATCCGTGCGCGGCTGGCCGACCATCTCGAGTCGCTCCTGTCGGCCGATCCCCGATGCCGTGTCGGCGAGGGCGCAGACGCGGAGGAGTCGGTCCATGACGCCCGCGTCGCGATCCGACGTCTCCGGTCCGACTTGCGCACTTTCGGTCCCGCGTTGGAACCGGGATGGGCGAAGCCGTTGCGCGCGGAGATGGCGTGGTGGAGCGATCAACTGGGTGAGGTCCGTGACGCCGAGGTGCTGTTCCACGTGGTCGAGACGCACACGAAGCGGCTCGACGTGCGGCACCGGCGGGCCGCCGATGCGCTGCTCCGCGTGCTCGCCGAGCGCGGCGCCCTGCGCCACACCGAGGTGCTCGGCATCCTCGACGGCGAGCGCTTCGCCCGGCTCCTCGAACGCCTCGCCGAGGCGTCGCGGGCACCCCGAGTCGACCTCGTCGCCGGCGAACTGCCGGCGCGCGAACTGGTACCCGAACTCGTTGCCCGATCGTGGAAATCGCTCCGCAGGGCAGTCGCTGCGGCGGGTCGCCCACCCACGCCGGCAGAGCTCCATCGGATCCGGATCATCGCCAAGCGCACCCGCTACGCCGCCGAGACGGCCGCGATCGTGGGTCCGTCGGGCTATCGCCGGCTCGGCCGTCGCCTCGCCGCGCTGCAGGACCATCTCGGCGATCACCATGACGCGGTGCAGGCTCAGGCCTGGCTGGCCGGTGAGGCGATCCGGGCGGTCGACCGAGAGTGGACATTCGTCGCGGGAGTCCTTGCCGGCATGCTGCGAGACGACGAGCTGCGGCTGGCGGATTCATGGCGCGCCGTGTGGCAGCGCGCTGCTCGCGCAGCCGCGGCGCTCGACCTGCGCGTCGACTGAGAGCGCTAGTTCTTCCTGTCCGAGGGTTGAGTTGACAGTTCCACCCGTTGGGGTGGGCGGTGATGGACCCTGTGGTTCCTTCCACAGACCCACAAGGAGCCATCACCGT
>JAYTFP010000242.1:0-12638 GCA_043734285.1 Acidimicrobiaceae bacterium | reverse complement strand
TCGGCCACGCCTGCGCGAACCAGTCGTGCGCTTCGGCGCGGCGCACCCGACCGGGGAGCAGGCCGGGCGACATTCCCATGTCGAGCGCGCCATGCACATTGGCGCGGCGCAGCGCCGACAGGAACCGCACGCCCTCGAGCCCGTCGAGCAGCAAAGCGGCCGCGTCGACCACCGACACATCGGACTCGGCCAGCGACGTGCGTCCGAGGACGACCGTCACCGGACCGTCGGCCGCCTTCAGCAGCGCGGACGCCGCGGCGACTCGTTGGCCGTCGACGCCCCCAGCGCTCGACGTCGTGCCGGCGAGCAGTGCCTCGACCAACGACGCGGCGTCGCCCGGTCGGCAGCGCAACGACTCGGCGGCCAGGCTCGACAGACCCGTCGCCTGCGGCGCGATCTCGATGAGCGTGACGCCGTCGTGGATGACCGCGTGACGCAACCGGATGAAGAGGATCGGCAACTGTTCCTTGGGATCGGGCCCGAGGTAGAGCACCGTGCCGCCCTTGCGGCAGGCATCGTCGATGGTCGCCTTCGGCAGACCGAGGACCGCGTCGGCGCGCAGGCCGTCGCCGAGCTGTGCGTCGACGTGGTCGGTGCCGATCACGCCCTTGGCGAGCTTCACCCAGGCGTACGCGGCCTCGTTCGTGAGTCGCGCGCCACCGAGGACCGCGATGCCTCCCGGTCCGCTGCGGTCGAGACCCTCGCGCAGCAGCGCGGCCGCACGGTCGAGCGCATCGTTCCATCTCGCCGGCACAAGTTCGTCACCCGAACGCACCAACGGCTCGACGAGTCGGTCGGCGTGATGGATCGACTCGAATCCGAACCGACCCTTGTCGCAGAGCCACGACCAGTTGACCGGGTCGGAGTCGACGCCCATGTTGCGCAGCACGCGATCTGCCGAGGACTGCACCGTGACACGACACCCGACCGAGCACGTGGTGCACGTCGACTCGACCTGTTCCAGATCCCACGGGCGAGCCTTGAAGCGGTACGGCTTCGCGGTGAGCGCGCCGACCGGACAGATCTGCACGGTGTTGCCCGAGAAGTACGACGAGAACGGCTCGCCCGGGAACGTGTTGACCTCGGTGTTCGAGCCGCGGCCCATGAAGTGGATCAGCGCGTCACCCGCGACCTCGTCGGCGAAACGAGTGCACCGGTCACAGAGGATGCAGCGCTCGCGGTCGAGCATCACCGTCTCGGAGATCGCGATCGGCTTCTCGTAGTGACGCTTCTCCTCGACCCAACGCGACTCGCCGGGGCCGTAGGCGACCGTCTGGTCCTGCAGCGGACACTCGCCGCCCTTGTCGCACACCGGGCAGTCGAGCGGGTGATTCGCGAGGAGGAACTCGAGCACGCCGTCCTGTGCCTTGCGCACCGCGGGCGATTCGGTGTCGACGGTCATCGTGCCGCCGCACTCGAGCATGCAACTCGGCTGCAGTGCGGGGCCGCGGCCGGTGTCGACCTCGACGAGACACATGCGACACATGCCGACCGGCGTCATCCGCGGGTGGTAGCAGAACCGCGGGATGTAGGCGCCGTTGCGCTCGCACGCGTCGATGAGCAGCTCGCCCTTCTGGGCCTCGATCTCCTTGCCGTTCACCGTGACGGTGACCGGATCGGTGATCGTGATGGGACGCGGCTTTTCAGACATGCGCTGCCTCGTCGGCGTGCTCGTGCGGGTCCGCACCGGAAGGTGCGGCGACACTGAGCGGGATCGAATCACGCTTGCTGATCTTTGCGTCGAACTCGTGGCGGAAGCGACGGATCGCCGAGGTGATCGGCGCGACCGACGAGGGACCCAGCGGACAGATCGTCGTCTGCCGCGGCGGGAACGGCACGGCCTCGAGACCGGCGTCGGGATGCGCGGCGACGGGGTACGGCCCGGGCGAGATGTTGTCGGCCACGTCGAGCAGCAGGTCGATGTCGGAGGGTCGACCGAGACCGTCGTAGATGCGTTGGAGGATCTGCTCCTCCCAGGTCGTGCCTTCGCGGCACGGCGTGCACTTGCCACACGATTCGCGGGCGAAGAAGCGGACGATCCGCAGGCAGGCCTTGACCGCGTCGGTCGATTCATCCATCACGACGATGGCGCCCGATCCGAGCATCGATCCGGCCGCACCGACGGGGCGACCCTCGAGCGGAAGGTCGACCTGCTCGGGGAAGAACCACGGCGCCGACGCGCCACCGGGGATGAACATCTTCAGTTCGTGACCGTCGCGGATGCCTCCGCAGTACTTCTCGTCGTAGAAGAGCTCGCGATAGGTCGTGGTGCCCTGCGGCACCTCGAACACGCCGGGCCGCTTCACGTGACCCGACACCGCGACCAGTCGCGTGCCGGGCGACGACTCGGATCCGACCGATCGGTAGGCGTCGACTCCGTGACACATCAGCCACGGCAGGTTCGCCAGCGTCTCGACGTTGTTGACGATGGTCGGCTTCAGGTAGAGGCCCTTGGCCGCGGGGAAGTACGGCGGCTTGAGCCGCGGCATGCCGCGGTTGCCCTCGAGCGATTCGATGAGCGCGGTCTCTTCGCCGACGATGTACGCGCCCGCGCCCCAGTGCAGGACGATGTCGACACTGAAGTCGGTGCCACCGATGTTGCGGCCCACGAGGTTGGCGGCGTACGCCTCGTTCAGCGCGGCGGCGACGCGCTCCTGGGCATGCGCCATCTCGCCGCGCACGTAGAGGAAGACCTGCGCGGCGCCGATCGCGTAGGCAGCGATCAGGCAGCCCTCGATGAGCTGGTGCGGATCGCGCTCCATCAGGATGCGGTCCTTGTAGGTGCCGGGCTCGGACTCGTCGCCGTTGACGACGATGTAGCGCGGCCAGACCTCGGGCGGGCAGAAGCCCCACTTTGTGCCGGCGGGGAATCCCGCGCCGCCGCGACCGAGCACGGTCGCGTCCTTGACGTTCTCCATCACCTTCGCGGGCGTCATCGCCATGGCCTCGCGAAGACCCTCGTAGCCGGCGTAGCTGCCGGAAGCCTTGTAGCCGTCGAGCGTGTGCCCGTCGAGGACGTCCCAGCGCGAGGTCACGATCTGCGGCGTCACAACGGGCGCGGTCTGCACTGCGTCGCTCATGACGCCGCCTCTTCGTGCCGCTTGATCCAGGGCGGCTTGACCTGCGTCTCGGGCGGCGAGACGTTCGCGAGTTCATCGGCCCGCAGCTGCTGGCGGACCTTGCCGAGCGTGCCGTGCGACGCGATGTCGGTACGCGCACCCGACCGCAGGTCGCCGACCAGCGTGTCGAAGTCGCTGTTGGTCACATTGTGGAAGTAGCGGTAGTTCACCTGGCACGCCGGCGCCTCGGTGCACGCCGCGATGCACTCGACGTCCTCGAGGGTGAACAGGCCATCCGCCGTCGTCGACCCCGACGTGACGCCGAGCACCTGCTCCGCGTGTTCGAGCAACTCCTCGCCGCCGAGCAGCTGACAGCTGATGTTCGTGCAGACGGTGACGAGGTACTTGCCGACGGGCTTGCGCTTGAACATCTCGTAGAAGCTCGCCGTACCCAGCACCTCGGCCGGCGTGACGCCGACGAGCTCGGCGATGTGCGACATCGCGTCGTCGGCGAGGTAGCCGTCCTGCTCCTGCGCGAGATGGCAGAGCGGGATCGTCGCCGATTTCGGACGCGGGTAACGGGCGATGATCTCGCGCGCCAGCGTCTCGTTCTCCGGGGAAAGACGACTCACCTGTCCACCTCGCCCATGATCGGGTCGACGGAGGAGACGATCGCCACGGTGTCTGCGATCAGACTGTCCTTCATCAGGTGCGGCAGGGTCTGGAGGTTCACGAAGCTGGGCCCTCGGATGTGCATGCGGAACGGCTTCGACGACCCGTCCGAGACCATGTAGCAACCCAGCTCGCCCCGTGGTGACTCGACCGCCACGTAGGTCTCTCCCTCAGGAACCTTGAAGCCCTCGGTGAAGATCTTGAAGTGGTGGATGAGCGCTTCCATCGACTCGTCGATGCGTGCCCGGGGCGGCGGGGTGACCTTCTTGTCCTGGATCCGGTAGTCGCCGGACGGCATCTTGTCGAGGATCTGGCGCACGATGCGAATCGACTCGTGCAGCTCGCCGAGGCGGATCGCGTAGCGGTCGAAGCAGTCGCCGTAAGTGCCGACGATCACGTCGAAGTCGACCTGGTCGTAGCACAGGTACGGCGTGTCGCGCCGCAGGTCCCAGACGTACCCGGTCGACCGCAGGATCGGGCCGGTCGCGCCCAGCGCGAGCGCCTCCTCGGCGGTGATCACGCCGATGCCCTGCAGCCGGTCGCGCCAGATCGGCTGCCCGGTCATGAGCGTGTCGAACTCGTCGAGGCGCGACGGCAGCGGGTCGAGCACTGCGGCGAGATCCTCACGCCAACCGTCGGGCAGATCAGCAGCCACACCGCCGGGGCGGATGTAGTTGTGGTTCATTCGCAGGCCGGTGACCTTCTCGAAGAAGCGCAGGACCTCTTCTCTCTCGCGCCACCCGTAGAGCATCATCGACACCGCGCCGAGATCCATGCCGTTGGTCGCCATGAACAGCAGGTGCGAACTGATGCGGTTCATCTCGCACATCAACATGCGGATCCACTGCGCCCGCTCCGGCACCTCGATCCCGAGCAGCTGCTCGGTCGCCAGCGAGAAGACCAACTCGTTGAACAACGGCGCGGCGTAATCCATCCGGGTCGTGTTGGTCGGGCCCTGCAGGTAACTGAGGACCTCGCCCGTCTTCTCCATGCCGGTGTGCAGGTAGCCGATGACCGGCTTCGACCGACGGATCGTCTCGCCTTCGAGCTCGAGCACCAGCCGCAGCACACCGTGCGTCGATGGGTGCTGAGGACCCATGTTGAGGATCATCCGACCCTCGCCACCGTCGGGGTCGTCGCCCTGGTAGCCCGAGCGGGTTTCGGCCTCGGTCTGCGAGAGGCGGAGCACCGACTCGTCATCGGTCAGATGGACGAGTGCGGCATCGAGTCGGTCGACGTCGGTGACAGTCATGTCGCGCGCTTCACCCGGCCGCAGCGGTGTGCTTGAACTGCACCGGAATGCGACCGACGTCGTAGTCCTTGCGCAACGGATGACCGACCCACGTGTCGGGCATGAGGATGCGCGACAGATCGGGATGTCCGTCGAAGCGGATGCCGAACATGTCGTACGCCTCGCGCTCCATCGCCTCGGTACCGGGGTGGACGCGGAACAACGTGGGCACGACCGGGTCGGCCTCCGGCACCTGCACCCGCAGACGGACGCGCTCGCGCGACGTGTGGTCGATGAGATTCACCACGACCTCGAACCGTTCGGGCGTCACGCCCTCGGGCAATCCACGCGCGCCGTCGTGACCGAGGTGATCGACGCCGCACAGGTCGACGCACATCCAGAATCCGTCGCTGCGCAACGCGGTCACGACCTCGACGAGGTGATCGCGGTCGGGGTGCAACACGGTCTGGCCACCCGAGGTCGTCACCAGTGCGCCGTGGCGGCGTTCGGGTTCGGGAGCCGACTCGGGCGCCGCGTCGTCTGCAGTGTCGGTCGTGTCGTCGCCGTCGGCCACGTCAGCTCACCGTTCCCGCGACGCTCGGCGGCAGGATCAGCGTGCCGGACTCGCTCTGCCCGTCGAGTTGGTCGACCACCACGCCTGCGCCACCACCGCCGGCCTCGCGCCGACGCAGGATCTCGCCCGACTCGATGAGCCCGTGCAGTGTCAGGATCGCGTGCAACAGCGTCTCGGGCCCCGGGGGGCAACCCGGCGCGTAGACATCGACCGGGACGATCTGATCGACACCCTGCACCAGCGCGTAGTTGTTGAACATGCCACCCGAGCTCGCGCACACGCCCATCGAGATGACCCACTTGGGTTCCATCATCTGGTCGTAGATCGTGCGCAGGACCGGCGCCATCTTCTGGCTCAGTCGTCCGGCCACGATCATCAGGTCGGCCTGGCGCGGCGATGCGCGGAAGACCTCCATGCCGTAGCGGGCGAGGTCGTAGTGCGGTCCACCCGCGGCCATCATCTCGATGGCGCAGCAGGCGAGTCCGAACGTGGCGGGCCAGCAACTCCGCGCCCGCGACCAGCGGACCAGGTCTTCGAGCTTGCCCGTGAGGAAGTTGTGTTCGAGTCCCGCGAGGCCGTCGTCGGCGATGTCGGTGATCAGACCCATCAGGCGGCCTCGCCGGCAGCGCCGGGCGCGCTCGCAGCGCGGCCCTCGAGGCCCACTCGGCGGATCGTCGACGTGGCGGTGCGATCGGCACCGATCTGCACGCCGGTCGCGCGTGCCCGGCGGACCGGCCCCCAGTCGAGCGCACCGTTCGCGATGAGGTAGGCGAACGACGCGACCACGGTCACCGCGAACTCGACGACCGCGATGAGCCCGAACGCGCCGAGCTGATCGAACACCGTCGTGAACGGATACAAGAAGATGATCTCGATGTCGAAGACGATGAAGATCATCGCGACGAGGTAGAAGCGCACCGGGAACCGTTCGGGCGGATCGGTCTGGTCGACGATGCCGCACTCGTAAGGCGCGACCTTCGCCGGCGTCGGCGACGGCGGGTTCAGCAGTCGTGACGCGACCAGGCTGACCGCGGCGAACAGGCCGGCCAGCGCCATCAGCACCACGATCGGGAGGTACTGACCCACTGCCCTACTTCTTGCTCGTCGCGGTGAACGCGGCGCGGATCTCCATCGCCGTCTTGTCGCGATAGTGGAGGATCGTGGTGAATATGACGAAACCCGAGAGGCTCACGAGCATCACCAGGAAGGGCACGAACCGGCGGCTGCCGAGATTGCGCATCTGGATCACCGACACGGTCGTCGCGCCGGGCTCGGCGACGGGCAGCGGCGGCGCCTGACCGGCGATCGTCGGCTGGTCCTTGGTCTTCACCAGCGTCGTCACGGCGAGCAGCGTGGGGTTCTTGACCTCGAGGGTCGTCCGGACGCGTTGCACAGCCCGCCACCACTGCGAGCGCTCCTCGATCGGGTGGCACGGATCTTTGCCGCCGTAGAAGAAGACGTCCTTCACGATGTAGTTCGACGTGTCGGTCGTCTCGCCGAACGTCTTGTTCGCGGCCAGCGCGGCGTCGGTCGACGCGACCGTGTCACCACGTCGCGGATCGGCCTCGGTGAGCAGACACCACTTGCCCAGCGGCTTCTCGATCTCTTCGCGGAGCTTCGTGGCTTGGCGGTGCAACTCGTTGGACAGCGGGTCACCGCCCGCCTCGATCATCGACTTCACATCGGGGTTGGTCGCGAACACCGCGCCGCCCTTCGCCAGCGCCTTCACACCGAGCGCCTTCACATCCGGTGCCTTCATGATGATGAGCGGCTGGTCGGCCGTCTTCAGCTTCGTGAGTGACACCGGCGCGTAGGTGTCGCCCTCGGAACCGAGGAGCATGGCGTGCACCAGGGGGTACTCACCGAGCACCGACGTCGCCTTGGGCAGCTGGTCGTCGGGTGGCAACGAGGCGACCTCGGGGACATCGCTGACCGGTGCGGTACGCGTCAGGTTGATGTCGGTCGGCACCCACGACGGATCACGGCCCTTGAAGCCGATGCCGTAGATGACCCAGACCGAGCCGAGCAGGAACATCCAGCCGAACAGCGCGGACGCCGCGACGAGGAAGCCGACGCGGACGCCACTGTTGGTCGACAGGATCATGAAGATCGAACCCATCAGGGTGACCATGCCGATGAGCACGACGAGGACACCGCGGATGTTCGGATCGAACGCGATGGCGGCGAAATTGAGGACAGCGTTCATCAGGGGTTCGCACCCTTCTGCGCAGTGATCACGGCGGGATCCTTGTCGAGATGTCGTTCGTAGGTGACGATCGCCCAGATCTGCTCGGGGCTCATCATGCCGAGCTTCGATTCGTTCGGGTCGATCGCCGGCCGCGTCGGGATGGTGCCGCTCGGCGACGCCGGCTCGAGACCCTCGCCGTACGGTCGGTCGGTGATGACGTTGGCGTTGAGACCGAACCCGGGCATGCGACCGGTTCCGAGCTTGTTCACGCCGTACGGCTTGCCGTACTCGCTGCCCTTGTAGAGCAGGTCGAAGTGCTGCAGCTCGGTGAAGTCCTTCTCGATGCCGAGCAGGTTCGGCGCGTAACGGTTCGTCGAAAGACCGGTTACCCATGCCTGGCCGTACGACGCCCCGGCCACGTGGCACCGCGAACAGCTGTAGGAACCGCTGGCCGTGTCGCTCGCGTTGAAGAGGATCTCGCCGAGCAGCAACTCGTCCTGACGGCCGAGGCGCTGGTACTCCGGCTTCTCGGGGTCGATGTGCTTCGCATCGGCGTTGGCCGTGCGCATCGCCAGCATCCGGTCGTGCAGGCCCTGGTCTTTCGACTTCACGTAGTCGTCGACCTGCGCCTGCACGGTCGTGTGGTCGAGCTGGATCGACCACAGGTAGTCGATGACATTGTCGAGCTGCTGGTTGTTCAACGCGCCGCCACCGGCGACACCCCAGGCCGGCATCGGCGTGCCCGGACGACCGTAGGTGAGGATCTCCTTCACCTCGGTCTTCGAGAAGCGGTAGAGCACCGTGTTGAGCGCCGGCGCGTTCCACGTCACCTGCCGGTCGAACGAGCCGTCTTCGCGGTTGATGATGTACTTCGTCGAGCCGCCGGTGCCCTTCGGTCCGTGGCAACCCTCGCACTTCGCGTCGGTCGTGTAGATCGTCAGGCCGCGCTCCTCGAAGGTCGCTTGGTAGTCGGCGATCGCGCCGTTCATTCGCCCCGGCTCGGCGAGCCAGTAGAGCGGGAGGACGACGGCGACCACGACGAGCAGACCGAACGATGCCCACAGCGCGGCGTTCAGCTTGGGCCCCTCGAGCTCTTCGTCAGGGAGGTACTCCTTGCGGTTGGGTGCGAGCTCGATCTCGGAGCCGAGCTCGGGTCGACCCTTGCGCATCTGGGTGATCACCACGAACGCGGCGCCGATGAACAGCACCGCGCCGATCACCATGGCGACGGATCGTTGGGTTGTGATGGCGGCGGCGATCATCGACGGACGCTCTCTTCTCTCGTCTGTTCGGGCATCAGCGGCAGTGCGGGCCTTCGGCCTCTTGGCCTGTCGTGTTGGTACCGATCGGCGGGCCCAGATTCACGTCGCCGGTGTTCACCGTGACGACGCCGTCGCCGGACACCTCGACGCCGAAGCGATCCATCCCGCGAGGGGCCGGACCGCCCTTCTTCTCGCCCACGTGGTTGTACTGCGATCCGTGACACGGGCACTCGAACCACTGCGAGGTGTTGCAGTTCGGGACGCGGCATCCGAGGTGCGGACACTTCTGCCACAAGCAGACGATGCCGGCCTGCATACCCGGGTAACAGGTCTGCTTGCCGTACGCGAGCTGCGCCTTCGGCAGCGCGGTGTCGGGATAGGGGGTGATCCACATGCGACCCTCGGGCACATAGAGGAAGCCCTTGGCCGCGACGATGTTTGCCTTGATGTCGGTGATCTTGCCGACGACGATCTTGCCGCCGAAGCCACCCTTGCCGGTGGGCCAGAGGAACGCGGTGAACGCCGCCGCCGCGAAAGTCGTGATCGCGAGACCCATGACCGCGACCATCGAGCGGTTGAGGAACTGGCGCCGGGTGACGCCGATGGTCTCGGGATCGGGCGGAACCCACAGCGTCGGCACCGACGAGCCCGAGGCGACGACTGCGCCGCCCGAGCGTGCGAGGACGACCGCCTTCTCGACCGAGCGACCGGTGACGGCCTCGCCCTCCGCGACCTTCGCCGACTTGCGACGCGACGCGTCGCGCCTGAGCGTCTCGCGCGAGAGCTCGCCGGTCGCCGAGCCCATCTCGCGACGCTTCGTCGCACTGAGGACCATCAGCGCGGCCAACAGCACGATCAGGACGATGGCAACCACGATCACAGCAGACATTGCCCACCTCTGGGGGACGAGAAGTTGAGGGTCACGAGCACTTGTTCCTAGAGGTCGAAGTAGATGCCGTCACGCCACGGCAGCGTGAAGTTGAAGCCCTTGCCGCGGAAGAACGAACCGATGATGACGAGCACGGCCCAGAACATCATGTGGACGGTCATCAGCGAGATCGCAAACTTGCGATCCTCGGGCTTCTGCGAGGGGTTGCGGTCGATGTACGGAGCGAGGATCAGCACGAAGATGCCCATGCCCGGAATGGTCACGCCGGCGACCATCGGGTGGAACATGGTGAGCAGTTCCTGAAGGCCGAGGAAGTACCACGGCGCCTTCGACGGGTTCGAGGTCTTGTTCGGGTTCGCGAGCTCGAGCAGCGGCGCGTTCACGAAGATCGAGAAGATCGTGGTGAACGCCGTCATGAACAGCGCGGCCGCGAACTCGATGATGAGGAGGTGCGGCCAGGTGTGGACCTTGTCCTGCGGCTTGGCCTTGACGTCTTGGATCGAACCCGACTTGACGACCGTGAGCAGGCGTTGGGTGTGACCACCAGGGCCCGCGGCCAGAGCCGGCGGAGCGAGTGTCGCGACACCGCCACCGGCGCTCGCCACCGCGACGCCACCACCGGCGTCGGCCGTGGCCGTCGCGCGTGCCTTCGCAGCCTTCGAGCGCTCGAGGAGGTCGGCCGGGATGCGGCTGTCGACCTCGCCCGAACCCGCGTCGCCGCCCGCGTCGCCTGCCGCGCTCTCGGCGGCATCGCCGGCGGCCTTCGCCGCGGCTTTGTCTTTCGCGGCCTGAGCCCTCTTGAGGAGGTGCTCTGGGACTTCTGTCATCGAATCACTCCCATCGAATCATCCATGGTGATCAGGGACCTAGAGCGGACCGGAGACGCCGCCATCCTTACGAACCCTCCAGAAGTGGATGCCCATGAAGATGACGATGATGAACGGGAAGAACAGCACGTGGAGTACGTACCATCGAAGCAGCGTGTCGGTGCCGATCTCGGAACCCCCGAGCAGCACGAAGCGCACCTGCGATCCGAACACCGGCGTGTAGCCCATCATGTTCGTTCCCACCGTCACGGCCCACAGTGCCAACTGGTCCCAGGGGAGCAGGTAGCCGGTGAACGAGAGCAGCAGGGTCAGCGTGAGCAGGATCACGCCGATCACCCAGTTGAACTCACGCGGCGCCTTGTAGGCCCCGTGATAGAAGACCCGCGCCATGTGCAGGAACACCGACAGCACCATGAGGTGCGCGCCCCATCGGTGCATGTTGCGCACGAGCAGCCCGAACGCGATCGAGGTACGCAGCGCGTAGATGTCGTCCCACGCCTGCGCGGCGGTGGGGCGGTAGAAGAACATGAGGAAGATGCCGGTGACGGTCAGCAGGATGAAGAGGAAGAAGCTCAGCCCACCGAGGCAGAGCGTGTAGCTGACCTTGACCGCGTGGCGCTTCACCTTCACCGGGTGCAGGTGGTAGAGCACCGAGTTCATGATCACGTACGAGCGGTTACGGGGGCTGTCGCTGTAGCCCTTGCGGAAGATCGAACCCGGCCGGAAGATCGAGTTCCACGCCTGCGAACCCTGCACGTTGGACGTGAGGTTCGTCATCGCTTCCTGCGCCCGTTGTGCTGGGCTGCCCTGCATGGTTTTCGCCACGGGGTTACTCCCTGGTCCGTTTCGTCGGGGTCATGTGTCGTGAGGTGCGGTGGTGCTTCGTGTGGCTGGTGTTCATGTGGCTCATGCGACTGCGGTCAGCCGAGGCGCATGCCGTAGCCGTAGCCGTGGGCATTTGTGCGAGCGTGCGGATCACCCGAGGCCGGCGCGTCGCCGATCTTGCCCATGATGATGACGCCGGTCGGGCAGCGGTCGACGCAGAGTGCGCAGCGCGTACAGACGTCGTCGTCGATGAGGAAGAGCACGTGGTCGCTCGGGTCGAGACCCGGTTGTTCGACGCCGACCGACTCGTCGATCGCGTCGGTGGCGACCATGTGGATGCACTTCCACGGACAGATGTCGACGCAGCCCTCGCACATGATGCACTCGGACTGGTCGATGTGGATGAACTGCTTGGGCTTGACCGCTTTCGCGAGGTAGTCCGCGTCGACTTCTTGGAGCACGTAGTCCGTGCGGAACTCCGGCATCGGCGGATTGGCATCGAACGCGCCCATGGTGCGTCGCTCAGCCCTTCGACTCGGCCATGAGGGGACGGCCGTACTGCGAGACCTTGACGACGGCGGCGGCTTCGGTCGCCTTCTTGGCACGGTTGTTCCAGAACCCGACGGCCCACATCAACATGCCGAGTCCGTAGACGTAGATGAGGACCGCGATCAGATCGCGGAAGACCTGCTTGTGGATGGTGAGCGGGATCTTCTTCCAGAAGCTCCACCACTGCGCCCAGGTGCCGTCGGGGCCGATGACCTTCTTGTCGGGGCGCCATGCGAGCTCGGAGTCGGCCCAGTTGAGGAACTCGTGGGGCACGACGCCGTAGGCCCAGAACAGCACGAAGAAGACGTAGACCGCGGCGACCATCGCCTCGCCCCAGGTCAACGTCGCGTCGACCGGGCGGTTGTTCGCGTAGACGAAGAACGGGATGAGGATCACACCCTGCAGTACGACCGAGACGATATAGCGGGTGCTGAAGATGTGAGCCGCGTCGAGGCCCCCGCGATTCTTGCCGTCGGCCATCCACACGAGGAACGCGGCGCTCATCGGGAGCACGAGCAGCACGCCGATCATGACGCCGAACGTCTTGGACGCCACCTTCATG
>JAYTFP010000241.1:0-8896 GCA_043734285.1 Acidimicrobiaceae bacterium | reverse complement strand
CATCGGCAACGTGATGTACCGCGACTTCGAACCGGTCGCGGTGCTCGATTGGGAGATGGCGTCGGTCGGTCCGGCCGAGATCGATCTCGCCTGGATGATCTTCCTGCATCGCTTCTTCGAGGACATCGCCGCGGTGATGGAGCTGCCGGGGATGCCGCACTTCCTGCGTCGCGACGACGTCGCCGTGACGTATGAGGAGGTGTCGGGCCACGCGCCGCACGACCTCGACTGGTTCACGCTCTACGCCGCGTTGCGCCACGCGATCGTGATGAGCCGAGTGAAGCGGCGCGCGATCGCGTTCGGCGAGTCCGAAATGCCCGACGACGTCGACGACCTGATCATGCACCGGGTGGCGCTCGAGGCGATGCTCGACGGCACCTATTGGAGCAGCCTGAGCTCCTGAGGGGCGAGCTGGCAGATCAGCATCGGTGCCGGCCGACCCATCGTCGGCTTCGCCGACAGAGCGCTGACTTGATCGCGAGCGTGCCGCCTAGCGGCGCACGCTCTCAGCCTCGATGACGAGTCGCCGCACGACGATGCGCCAGGTTCCGTCGGCGTCGCGGACGTACTTGTCCTGGTAGCGGATGGTCAACACCTTGTCGTGACGGCCGTTCTCGTCGACCCAGACGTGGTGCCCCTCGCACTCGACCTCGGCCGACGCCCGGTCGTCACCGTCGAACGTGACGCGCTGGTCGAACAGGACGTGTGACGTCGACTCGTACCGAACGAGTGTGTCGAGCGCGGCAATGATCTCTGCGCGGCCGCGCCGCGTGAATCGGTCGTCGCCCACGCGGCACAGCACACCGTCGGTGACGAACAGCGCGGCGCATGCGACCGACTCGCGCGCGTCGACGGCGCGGGCGTAGGCCTCGACGAGCGCGCGCAGCGCGTCGCGATCCGCGACCCTGTCGGCGAAGCCGGCGGCCCACGGGCTCATGCCAGGGCTGCGAAGCGTTCGGCGGCCTCGGCGAAGAACGCGGCTGCGTCGTCGAGACCGCGACAGAACGCCTGGATCGGCAGGTGCGCCGCCCAGGGGCCGCGGGTCGTGACCGACGAGATGCCGTCGAGCGTCGCCGCAAGGTCAGCCGCCCCGGCATCGTCACGGACGATCGCCAGCGGTTGTTGCACGCACAACTCCGACGGATCGCGCTCCGCCTCGACCATCGCGGTACGGATCGCCGTCGCGCCCTCGGAGATCTCGTCGGCGTTCGCGCCCATGATCGGGATCCAACCGCGGCCCCACCGTGCGAGACGGCGGAGGTTGCGCGGGCTCAGCGATCCGGCGATCCACAGCGGCACACCGCCGGTCTGCAGCGGCTGGGGTCGGCACCAGACGTCCGCGAACGAAACCGTGGGTGAGTCGAACGTCGTCGGCGCGTCGCCCCACAGCGCGGTGCACGCGCCGAGCGTGTCGTCGAGCAGTTGTCCACGCTGCGACCAGTCGAGGCCGACCGCGTCGTACTCCTCGCGCTGCCACCCGATGCCCACGCCGAGTTCGAGACGTCCCTGCGAGATGACGTCGACCGAGGCGGCGGTCTTCGCCAGCAGCGCGGCCCCGCGGAGGGCAGGAATCATGATCCCCGTCGCCAGGCGGACGCGGGTCGTCGCTGCCGCGACGGCGGCAAGCATGGTCATCGGTTCGAGCCAGTCGCCGTCGGGCGGGGTGGGGAAGCGGCCCCATCGGTAGGCGTCGGTGTGGGGCCCCATGACGACGTGGTCGACGAGCACGAGGCGGTCGATTCCGGCGTCGTCGGCCATGCGGGCGAGGTCGACGAACCGGTGCCACCCGTGCGGGCCGAGCCACGTGCCGAAGTTGGGCAGTCCGATCGAGAGCTGGATGTCCGCGGGCACACGGCGACAGTACGAGGTCGCGATCCACCGGGGCGACCTCCGCATCTGGGCGAAACGCTCGCTCGGGGCGCTACCTTTGCCGAATGGCCTTCGTCTCCGACCAGTCACACGACTCGCTGCTTCGAGCCCGCAACACTGTGTTCGCGTTCGATCCCCGCTCCGTGGGGATGATGCCCACCGAGCGTTTCCCGTGGGTGTGGGCGGTGGTGATGGATGTCGCCGAAGAGGGCGGAACCTCGACACTGATCGTGATGGCTGACGGCACCGCCAACCTCGTGAGTACGTCCGAGGGCGATGTGGTGGGCCGTGGCGCCGATCCCGAGGTCGCGAACTCCGCGGCGGCATTGTTCGACGAGGTCCACAAGTACCTCGGCACCTTCCCCGCCCTGGTCGACACCGCGCTGCCGGCGCCGGGCGCTGCCAAGCTCACCGTCCTCGGCTGGCACGATCACCGTGGCGCCGTCGCCGAGCACCGCCAGATCGCCACCTCGCAGCATCCGCTGTCCGCGGTCTTCCTCGCGGCCGACGCTGTCGTGGTGAACCTGCGCAGCCTGCCCTCCTGAAGACGTACGCCTGATGGAGCGCCGCGCCGTCCTGCGGGGCATCGGCGGGCTTGGCGCGGTCGGGCTGGGCACCGGCCTCGGCTACGACCGCGGGGCCGCCTCGCGTTCGACCTGGATCGACGCCGGGACCGTCGAGATCAACGGCGACATGGCCGTTGCCTCGCAGACCTCCGAGCTCATCCCCGACGTCCGCGTCGTCTGGTCGTTACCGGTCGAGTCGAACGGCGTCGCGCTCACGTTCGACGACGGCCCTGATCCCGAGTTCACCCAGCGGATCCTCGAGGTGCTCGCGCACTATCGCCTGCACTCGACGTTCAACGTCATGGGATCGAACGCGCTCGCGCATCGCGACCTGCTGAGCCAGGTGATCGCCGCGGGTCACGAGCTCGGCAACCACACGTGGAGTCACCTCGACGAGGCCTTCGTCTCGCCGGACGGAGCGGCCGAAGAGCTGCGTCGAGGCAAACAGGTCCTCACCGAGGCGGGGGTGGCCCACATCCGCTGGTTCCGGCCGCCGCGCGGCGTGCTCACCGGTGCCGGCATGCGCGCAGCCGCGAAAGCGGGGCACGACATCCTGCTCTGGTCGGTCTCCGCGACTCAGCAGCCGACCTCGACGGCCGCCGAGGTGCGTGACCGACTGCTCGGTCACGTCGGCGCGGGACACATCGTGCTGCTGCACGACGGGATCGGCCGTGGCACGTTCGACCGGTCGTCGAAGAATGCAAAGGACCTGACACGCCAGCGACACACCGAGATCGACGCGCTCCCGTCGATCATCGAGGCGTTGACGGCGAAGGGGCTGCGGCTCGACACCGTCTCCGCGCTGCTCGACACACATCCGACCCGGATCTGAATTCTCAAGCGAGTTCCCGAGAGCGCCGATCCCTTTCAGGTCACGGCGACGGGGAAGCGATGGGGACCGGTTGGCTCAGCCACCGGTCCTCATTTGCGTTCATGCCAGCCCGAGTTGGGCGACCACGAGATCGACCAACGCCGGGTCGGCTCCGAAGAGGGGTGCCACGGTGATCTCGACGCCGGGGTGCCGCTCGCGTGCGGCGGCCGCGAGGGCAGGTATGTCACGTGTCATGTGATTGCCCGGGTGCAGGAAGTAGGGGAGCACGACGATGTTCGTCGCGCCGTCGGCGCTGACACGGTCGATCGCCGTCGGCAGGTCGGGTTCGGCCAGCTCGAGGAAGGCCGCCGTGACGGTGCGGCCGACCGCGGCCGAGATCTGCTCGCAGAGCGCGACGTGGGCCTCGTTGGCGCCGTCGGCGCGGCTGCCGTGGGCGATGACGATGATCTTCGGCTCGTTGGCGTGATCCTGCTCCACTCGGCCAACCTAACGGCGATGACTGAGTTCACGTCGCCCGCGGGTCAGGCCCACCTCGACGGCGTCGGTGTCGGCCCTCATCCCGAGCCCTGGCCCGCCGATGCGCACTTCGACCCGGCGCTGCTCGCCGCTGGCGATCGTCGCAACGTCATCGATCGCTACCGCTACTGGCGCATGGACGCGATCATCGCCGACCTCGACACACGGCGACACGACTTCCACGTCGGCATCGAGAACTGGGACCACGACCTGAACATCGGCACCGTCGTGCGCAACGCCAACGCGTTCGCCGCGGCCGCGGTGCACATCGTCGGGCGGCGCCGCTGGAACCGGCGTGGCGCGATGGTGACGGATCGCTACCAGCACGTACACCACCACCCTGACGTTGCGGCGCTGGTCGAATGGGCCGCCGCCAACGACCTCGTGATCGTCGGCGTCGACAACCTGCCGGGAGCGACGCCGATCGAGCGAACCGCGCTGCCGCGGCGCTCGATGTTGCTGTTCGGCCAGGAGGGTCCCGGCCTGTCGGACGACGCCCGCGCCGCTGCCACGATGGTCTGCTCGATCTCGCAGTTCGGCTCGACGCGGTCGATCAACGCGGGCGTCGCGTCGGGGATCGCGATGCACACCTGGGTGTGCCAGCACGCCACACTGTCCCCATGATCCGTCGTGTCGTCGGCCTGTCGATGCTCCTCGTCGGCACAGTCTCGACCGCGGCGTGCGGCACCAACGGATCGCTGTCCGACGGCTCGCAGGTGATCGTTGTGAAGATGTCGAACATGACGTTCGAGCCGGCGACGATGACGGTGCACGTGGGCGACACCGTGACCTTTCGATTCGTCAACACCGACACGATCCCGCACGAGGCGGTCATCGGCGACGCGGCCTATCAACTGCGCCACGCCGCGATGATGAACACGATGAACTCCATGACGACAACGTCGACGACGATCGCCCACGAACACGGCCGTGCCCGCGCGGTGTCGGCCCATCCGGGCATGAACGATCCGAACGCGGTCACGGTCGCGCCGGGGGCGACGGGCACCATCGTCTACTCGTTCGGCAAGGTGACCCAACTGCAGATCGGCTGCCACGAGCCGGGCCACTACGAGGCCGGCATGAAGGCGATCATCGACGTGAAGGCCTGAAGGGGCCCCCTCGTCCCGGCGCAGCGTCTCAGCTCTCGGTGGCCGCTGCGATCGTCAGGCCGACCTGCTGCCCGAATGCCAGTTCGAGGTTGTGGCCGTCGGGGTCGACGACGATGCCCCAATAGCCGACCGGCGGACCGTCGTCGCACGGGCCGACGATGCTGTACCCCGCATCGGCCGCGTCGGCCAGGCGGCGGTCGACCTCCGCGGCCGAGACGCAGCCGACGCCGAGGTGCGCCCAGCCCCCGAGATGCGGCTGCTGGTCGGCGGTCGGCGTCTCGAGCAGCACGACCACGAACGGTCGTGTCAGGTCGGACAGCCAGGCGACGCCGCTCGTGTCGGCGTGGTGACCGGCGCGTCGATGGACGACCTCGAGGTTCGCGAAACGTCGGTAGAACCCGATGCTGGCGTCGAGATCGCGTACGGGCAGGGCGACGTGTGAGAGTCCAATGTCGACACCGGTCATCAGGTGGTCAAGGATGCCCGCTCGATCGTCCGGCGAGGCGGAATCGGGAGCGAAATCTGTCACGTTCGGTCGGTGCTCCTCAGTCACACAAGCACGCGGTCAGACCGTCGGGCTGCCGAGCAGGGTCGTCATCGTCGTGGTTTCGCCGACCGCGCCCTCATCCGCGATCTTGTCGAGGAACGCCTGTGCCGCCTCGCTGTTCATCGCGTCGACCATGGCCTTCGGGATCGCCTTGATCGTGTAGCCCTCGGGCATCTCCGGCGGTGAAATCGCCGCCGCAGCCTTCCGCTCGAACGCCGCCTCGATGAGTGGTGCGTAACGGGCCTCTCGCTCGGCGACGTGTGCCTCGTCGCGGTCGAGGAACTCGGGGAGGATCGCGGTACCGAACGTCTCGAGGCTCTCCATGATGTGCTCGTGACGGTTGTTGCCGGCCTGCAGCACGAAGATGAGCTGGTCCACGCCCGCCTCCTCGTAGCGGCGGGCGAAGTCGCGCACCTGGTCGGGTGTGCCGACCGCACCGCGCAGTCCGCTCGTGTCGCCCGCGGCGATCTTGGCGCCGAGCGTTTCGGATCGCTCGGCGAGCGCCGCTTCGGGCGAGTAGCCCATCGCAGATCGCCGCTCGACGAATTCGGCCCATACGTCGGTCTCGGCCGGACGGTGCTCGCCGAACACGTAGTAGTGGGCAAGCGAGTAGCCGAAGAAGTTCGCACCCTCGAGGCCGCGGCGCAGGGCCTCGTCCTCGTCCGCGTGGATCATCATCGGCGTGACGCACGCGACCTGCGGGTTGACCGCCTGGCCGACCGGCACACAGGAGTCGCGCAGCGTGTCGTGGTAGTCGCGCATCCAGCGGGCCGCCTCTTCGGGGTCGATGAACGCGAAGCTCAGCGCGCCGATGCCCTTCTCGGCGGCCAACAGGATCGTGTCGCGTCGCGAGCATGCGACCCACAGCGGGGGATGAGGACGCTGCACCGGCTTGGGCACCACGTTGCGTGGTGGCACCGAGCAGTACGCGCCCTCGTGACCGGTGAACGGTGTCTCGGTCATGCACCGCAGCGCGACCTCGAGCCCTTCGAGCCACTGCTGGCGTTTGGTCGCCGCGTCGATGCGGAATCCGCCCATCTCGGCCTCGGACGACGACTCACCCGATCCGAATTCCACGCGTCCGCCGGACACCAGATCGAGCATCGCGACGCGCTCCGCGGTGCGGGCCGGATGGTTGTAGCCGGGCGCAGTCTGGATGATGCCGTGGCCGAGACGGATGTCACGGGTGCGCTGGCTGGCGGCGGCCAGGAACACCTCGGGCGCCGAGCTGTGGCTGTACTCCTCGAGGAAGTGGTGCTCGACCTCCCAGACGTACTGGATCCCGAGCCGATCGGCGAGTTCGACCTGTTCGAGAGCGTCCTGGACCAGCTGCAACTCGCCGCCGTCGGCCCACGGGCGAGGGAGTTGGTGCTCGAAGAAGATGCCGAATTTCATGTTTCCCGCCGCTGCCCGGCCGACTGCTCGCTGGTCGCGACCATGGTGCTGACCCCTCCACCCCGGTATCGTCGGCCTCGAGCGGACCGAAAAGTGGATACCGCTCAGTTTACATATGACGTCCGATCCGACCCGCCAACTCCTACCCCGCGATCAGCGGCGCGCCCAGCTGATGCGTGCTGCCGCGGCCGCGTTCAGCGACGCCGGGTTCGCCGCGACCTCGGTCGATGACGTCGCCAAGGCCGCGGGGATCACCAAGCTGATCGTGTACCGCCACTTCGAGTCGAAGGACGAGCTCTATCGGGCCATCCTCGAGGAGACGGCGACGCTGCTGGCCGACGAGTGGATCCGCTTCACCGACATCGAACATAGCGACGGCGCCGCGGTGCGCACCCTGCTCACCGTCGCCCGGGGCAATCCCGACGGGTTCCGTCTGCTGTTCGTGCACGCCGCGCGCGAGCCCGAGTTCAGCGCGTATCACGCGGAGTTCCGACGCCTGCAGATCGATGTGGCCGATCGCATCATCGGCGAACGGATCGACGACCCGGTGATGCGCACGTGGGCCACGAGCATCGTCATCGACCATCTCGTCGCAGCCGTGCTCGACTGGCTGAGCTGCGACAGCCCCGAGCGCGACGAGGAGTTCGTCGAGGTCTCGACAGCGTCGCTGGCCGCGTTGGTGCGAGCGATCGTGCGCAACGTGCGTCGCGAGGTCGTCGTCATCCCGACGGCCGCCGCTGCACAGCCCGTGTAGCCGGACACCGGTTTAGGCTCCCGGACCGTGCCGATCGACGATCCGACCTCGCTGTTCCGCCTCGACGACCGCGTCGCGATCGTGACCGGCGCATCGTCAGGACTCGGCCGGCGCTTCGCACAGGTGCTGCACGCTGCCGGCGCGACCGTGGTGATCGCGGCACGCCGTGGCGACCGACTGGTCGAGCTCGCCGACGAACTCGGCGATCGCACGGTGCCGGTGACCTGCGACGTGACCGACTACGCGGCGCTGGCCTCGCTGGTCGACGCGGCGATGGCGATCGACGGACACATCGACGTGTTGGTCAACAACGCGGGTGTCGGTGAACCGATGGCCGCGATCGACGAGCCGATGGAGCATTTCCGCCACACGATGACGGTCAACGTCGACTCGCTCTTCCATCTCAGCCAGCTCGTCGGTCGACACATGCTGGATCGGGGAACGGGCAGCATCGTCAACATCGCCTCGGTGCTCGGGCTCGTCGCCGCCGCGCCGATCAAGCAGACGAGTTACGCGGCGTCGAAGGGAGCGGTCGTGAACCTCACCCGCGAGCTCGGTGCGCACTGGGGACGCAAGGGCGTGCGCGTCAACGCGATCGCCCCGGGATGGTTCCTGTCGGAGATGACGCAGGCCGAGATGTTCGACGACGAGTCGGGCCGCCAGTTCATCGAGCGCAACGCGCCGATGGGCCGCGCCGGACGCGAGGACGAACTCGACGGAGCGCTGCTCTACCTGGCGAGCGACGCGTCGACGTACGTGACGGGCCAGATCCTCGCCGTCGACGGAGGTTGGACCGCCCGCTGAGGCAGTGCTCGGCGGGCAGTGCTCAGGCGGGGATGGCTGCGGTGCCCTCGTAGGGCACGGGATCGCCGGTCTCGGGGATCGCGGGACGCGTCCACGACATGACCTCGGCGAGGTTCTCGGCGATCGGTCGCCACGTCTCGGGATTCCAGCCCTCGGCCATGCCGGCGACGCTGGCGTCCTGAGCGATGTGCACGAAGGCCGGCAGCTCGTTGCAGCCGAGCGCCTTGATGAATTCGCGATCGGGATCGCAGAACGTGAGCATGTCGCCGGTGAGGTCGCCGAGGAACGCCCGGGCGCCCGTCTCGTCGGCGGCAACGAGCCAGCCCACACGGCAGTCGGCCTCGCTGTAGTGCGTGAGGATCCGGTCGGCCGTCTTGAGCAGCCACGAGCTCTCGTAGGTGTACGGATCGAGCACGACGAGCACCAAGTGGAACAGCGTCAGCTGTTCGGCGAGGGTGCGGTCCTTGCCGCCGATCGGATGAAGAACGAGATCTCCAGACAGCG
>JAYTFP010000240.1:0-5136 GCA_043734285.1 Acidimicrobiaceae bacterium | reverse complement strand
TCGCAGCGCTCGGGGAACAGCTCGTCGCGCACCGCGTCCGACGACAGCAACACCGCGCCGGTGCGCTCGGCAAGCCCACGGGCGAGCGACGTCTTGCCGGTCCCCGGACTGCCGCCGACGATGCTGAGCCACACCCGCGCCGACTCGAGATGCGACACGCATTGGCGATGCAACGCTGCCGCGGCGCGTGCCGCGTCGGCGTCGTGATCCTGCCCGTGTCGAATGCAGGCAACCTTGGCTCGGATGTGCGCGCGATACGCGAGGTAGTGGTGCGCCAGCGATGCCGGCCACGCGTCCGCAGTGAACTCGCGGTACTCGTCGAGGAATCGCGCTCCCAGATCTGCGCGTCCGAGCCGTTCGAGGTCCATCGCGAGGAACGCCACGTCGCTGAGTACGTCGCCGTATCGCAGTCGATCATCGAACTCGATGCAGTCGAGCACCCGCGGACCGTCGTCGAGGATGAACACGTCGTCGGCGATCAGGTCACCGTGGCCGTCACAGATTCGCTGCGCGTCGACGCGATCGTCGAGGAGACGACGGCGCCCCTCGAGGTACTCACGGGCGAGCACCAACGCCCTCTCGACCTCGGCGGGATCGAGCAGCTCCGGCGTGAAGGGCGCGAGCTGCGCGATGCCGTCGGTCCACAATCCGAGCAGCGCCTCGGGCCGCGCCGCCGCGTCGATCTCCGGTGAGCGTTGCGCGCTCGCGTGGAACGCGGCGATCTGGTGCGCGAGCGATCGCAGGTCGTCGTCGATCGACGCGGCGTCGAGTCGTGCCGAGAGACGTCGCTGCTCGGGCAGGCGGCGCATGACGACGAAGTGATCGAGGTCGAGACCGTCGAGGGTCAGATCGGCGACGCCGAGGTAGACGTCGGGCGAGAGTCGACGGTTGAGTTCGACCTCGCGTCGGCATGCGGTGAGTCGTGCGGCGGGCTCGGTGAAGTCGAGGAAGCCTGTGTGCACCGCCTTCTTCCGCTTATACACGAGATCGTCGACGAACATCAGCGTCGAGACATGGGTTTCGACGATCCGCGACTCGGGCGACATGGGACGATCAGGTCAGGCGCGGGCGAGTCGCGGTTTGGCGACGGGTCGGCTCCAGCTCTCGTCGAGGAACCGTGCGATCGACTCGGTGAGACGATGCGGGAACAGCCGCAATTCGAGCGGCGAGGTGGCCCGCACGAGCGTGCCCCGCACGACCTGGTGGATCAGGTTGTTGGCATCCTCGAACGGATGGATCAGGTCGTTACCGTGTGCCAGCACGAGCGTCGGTGAAACGATCGCGATGCGCTCGTCGATCGTGGGTGCGACTGGGCCGACCAACACGCCGTGCATGACCGCCGCGATCACGCTCGGGTGGGTCGAGCCGGCATTGAGAATGCTGTTGAGCGGTCCGAACGGCGTCCGCGGGAGACGGCGCACGGCGGCCGTGAGCGGAGTCAGGAGGACCCTGCCGTAGTGGGCCGCGAGCAGGATCGGCACGAACGTGAGCGCGGCTGCGGGCACCGCCCATTCGAGCACCGGCATCTCGAGCACGAGCGCCCGGACCCGTTCGGGATGCTCGGTTGCGACGAACAGGCTCACGTTCGCCCCCAGTGACATTCCGCCGATCGCGGCGGTTTCCACACCGAGCTCATCGAGGAGGGCGACGGCCTGCTCGGCGTACGAATCGATCCGGTACTCGGCCGCATGGCTGGGCTTGTCGCTGCGGCCGTGGCCGAGCAGGTCCAGCAGCACGACTTTGGTGCCCCGCTCGGCGAGCGCGGCGGCGATGCCGCGATTGATCTCGGAGTCGAGCAGGAGTCCGTGCATGTAGAGCAGCACGCGGTCACCCTCGCCGTACACGTCGTAGACGAGGCGATGTTCGTCGAACACGAACGAGTTGGTCACGAAGTCCATGCTTCGAGTGTGGGGACCCTGCTCCGGCGGCGACAGGGTCGAATGACCCGGTCGCGCGTCGGGTTCACGTGAAGATGATGTGGCCGCCCGCGGCCTTCTCGTAGCACCGAACTCATACCGGGGAAGCCGCCGAGCCAGGTGGCCACGTGGAGGCCCGGGTTGCCGACCGTCGCGATCTTGATGTGCTCCTGGCGCTTCTTGTGGATCGCGTCGAGCCCGAAGAACGTGAAGAACTTGGGGATGCCGGCGATTCGGGCCGCGATCTTCGCGGGGCCCTTGGGGAACAGTTGGTCGAGCTCCTTCACGGTGACACCCATGACCGTCCAGTGCGGATCGGTGACGGGGTCGATCCCCTCTGCTCGTGCCAGTTCGGGCACCATCGCTTCGGTCCACTGGTCGATGTAGTCGTGGAGTTGGGCGTGGCGGGGTCGCACCATGTCGTCGGCGTGGGCCATGCCGAACGGAACGAACAGCAGACCCGGCTGGTAGACGTGGCGGTCGTCCTGATCGACGACGGTGATCTCGATCTCGTTCGGCGGGTTTTCGCCACGGGCCTACCGAGCGACGGACGGATCGATGCGGTGATGAGCAGCCCCGTCGCGATGATCACCGTCGATGACCTGGTGATGGACCTGGCGGCGGATCTGTCCGACCTCGCTCGACCAGTCACCGGCGAGGTGCTGTTCGGGCATCACGACAGCTCGGTGTCTGCAGTCATCTAGGCGCGAAGCGGGTGGTGACGTCGGATCAGGGCGCTCGCGTAGCGCGAAACCGAAACGGCGACGAACCGCGACAGACCTGCGACGAACCATCGTCGAACGGGAGGTCAGATCATGAGGATTCGTGGAGTAGTGGCGGCACTGGCGGTCGCGGCGTCGTTGTTGGCGGCAACGCCGGCAGGCGCGTCCGAGCATCGAGTGAGCGTCGTGTCGAACGCCGGGGCCTTGTCGGACCTGTCGGTGCTGACCCATGACGTAACCGATAGAGCGAAGGGTGCGGCGTTGGCGGTGAGCCGCGATGGCGTCGGCACGGTTGTCGTCCTCGGTCTCTGGGGACTCGACCGGTCGAGCGCCGGCACGATGTACGGCGCTCATGTGCACGTCGGAGCGTGTATCGCAGGCGACGGCGCAGCGGCCGGGAAGCACTACAACGCCACCGGCGGAGCGGTCATCGACGAGACGACCGAGGTATGGCTGGACTTCACCGTGCGTCGCGGCGGCACTGCGATCGCGGTTTCCCGCGTGCCATTTGTGATCCCGCAGGGCGGTGCGCGATCGATCGTGATCCACGCCATGGCGACGCTGCCCAACGGAACCGCCGGAGCCCGACTGGCCTGCCTGCCGCTGGAGTTCTGAGGATTCGCACCACACCCGGTTGGCGACGACGGTTTCGCCGCCGGGTGTGGTGGTCACGTTCAGTCGCCGCCTGACTCCGAACGATCGGTCAGTCGCTGCGACAGCCACACCGGGATCACCGACACGAGCACCACGATGGCGGCGACCGCGGCGACGACGCCCACGTTCTTGGCGCGGAACGTGTTGTTGAGGATCCACTGCGGCAGCGTCTCGACGTGGCCCGCGGTGAAGGTGGTCACGACGATCTCGTCGAAGCTGAGCGCGAACGACAACAACGCGCCGGCCACGAGTGCCGACCGGATGAGCGGGAACGTCACCAGCGCGAACGTCTGCGACGAGCGGGCGCCGAGGTCGGCCGAGGCCTCCTCGAGGTTGGGCGACATCCGGCGCAACCTCGCCACCACGTTGTTGTACGCCACGACGATACAGAACGTGCTGTGGGCGATGACGAGCGTGAGGAACCCGAGCTCGAAGCCGGCAGACGTGAACGCTAGGTTGAGCGACAGCGCCGTCACGATGCCCGGCAGTGCGATCGGTAGCACGACGACGAGGCTCACGGCCTTGCGCCCGAAGAACCGGTGGCGGGCGATGGCGAACGCCAGCATCGAGCCCAGCACGAGCGCGATCGTCGTCGCCGTGAGCCCCAGCAGCAGCGACCTCACGAGCGCCTGACGTGCCCCACTGTTGTCGAACGCGTCCCTCCACGAGTCGAACGTGAAGTCACGAGGCCACACCGAGAACCGGCCACCTCGCGACAGCGAGCTCGAGAACACCACCAGCAGCGGCAGGTACAAGAACGCGAAACCGAATACCGTGGCCACACCGAAACCGCGGCGGGCGAAACGTGAGAGGTGCATCAGAGGTTCTCCAGCGCGCCGGACCGGCCGACAAGGCTCAGGTACACGAACATGATCGCCACCGGCACGAGCGCGAACGCGGCTGCGAGCAGGTCGTTGCCGCCGAGGAAGAACTTGTAGATCACGAGACCGATCGTCTGCGTCGTGCCCCCCACGAACTGCACCGCGATGTAGTCGCCGAGCGTGAGCGAGAACGTGAAAATCGACCCGGCCAGCACTGCGGGAAAGAGCATCGGCACGACGACCGAGCGGAACGTCCGCCCCGTGTGAGCTCCGAGATCTCCCGAGGCCTCGAGGAGCGAGTCGGGCACCCGCTCCAAGCCCGCGTAGAGCGGCAGGATCATGTACGGCAACCATAGGTAGGCGAGCGTCAGGGCCGTCGCGCTCAGCCCGAACCCTGTCGACGCGTGCAATGTCTTGCGGGCCACGCCACCGACCGGATCGAGCAGCGCCCGCCACGCGTACGCCTTGACGACGTAGCTCGCCCACAACGGCATGAGCACTCCGGCCACCATGATCCGGCGCACCCAGGGACGCGCGAGCTTGGCCATGTACAGCGCCATCGGGAACGCGATGACCAGGTCGATCACCGTGACCGCGAGCGCGAGCACCACTGTGCGTTGCGCGGTGGCGCGGTACACCTCGCCGGTGACGACGGTCTTGAGGTTGTCGATTGTCGGCGAGGTGATGAGTCTGTTCGAGAGTTCGTCGCGCGAGAACAGCGAGCGCGCCAGGAGCACGCCGAGCGAGCCGAGGTACGCGGCGCACAGCCAGGCCATGGGCCCCGAGAGGAGCCCGGCCAGCGCCATGCGCCGCCGCAACCTCGTCACACGACGAGCCCCCGCACCAACCGGATCAGCCCTTGATCTCGGTCCACGCCTCGACCCACTTCTTGAACCCGACGCACGCCACCGTCCGCCCGTCGAGGCACTTTTCGGTCGGCACCGTCCAGTAGTAGAGCTGCTTGGCGTACGCCTCGTCGGACGCGTGGAACGTCTCGCAGAACGACTTGTCGCTGGTCTTGTC
>JAYTFP010000239.1:0-2324 GCA_043734285.1 Acidimicrobiaceae bacterium | reverse complement strand
CGCGCGAGCGCAGCCACCGCCGCGAGCGCGTCGTCCCGTTGACACCCTGCGATCTGATCGGCTGCACGCAGGTGACCGACGTCTTGCATGACGAGCACGAAGTTGTCGGTCTCGAGATCGTGGGCCCCGAAGTAGACCTCGGGTGTCCGCAGAGATGTCAGCGCGGCGAGGTCGCGGTAGAACGCGACTTCCTTCTCGTAGAACCGGTACGCGAGGGCGACCTGACGGGTCGCGTCGATAAGCACCGGCAGCTTCACGATCACCGTCGGCGGCGCCGCATGTTCGCGGTCGCCGTCGTACTCGACCGTGAGCCGGTACAGCAGGCCCATCAAACCGACACCCGTGCCGATCGTCGCCACCGAGAACGACCGAACCTCCACGCCCGCAGGCAGTCGTGACGCCAGCGCCGTAGTCAACCACGCCGCATCGATGTCGCCGATCGCGATCGGCATCGCCAGCCGCGAACCCTCGCCGTTCGTTACCGACAACTCGCCATCCAACATCACATACCCCCCACAGCTCGGCGCACCGCCGCCACAGCCTCCCATACGACGGCCAGCTACCGTAGGGCATGCCTTCGAGAGTGGTCCTCATCACCGGATGCAGCAGCGGAATTGGTCTCGAGACGGCCCTCGCCTTCGCTCGGCGGGGGGATACGACTTTCGCGTCGATGCGCAACCTGGCCAAGGCCGACGCGCTGAGGTCACGGGCGCGCGACGAAGGCTTGGAGCTCGAGGTCGTGCAGCTCGACGTCACCGATGATGCCTCGATTACGGCCGCGGTCGGCGAGGTCGGGCAGCGTCACGGCGCGATCGATGTGCTCGTCAACAACGCGGGCGTGGGCTACGACGGCGCGATCGAGACCATCGACATCGATCGCGCCCGCGCGGTGTTCGAAGCAAACGTGTGGGGACCAATCCGGGTGAGTCGGGCCGCGATCCCCGCGATGCGCGCCCGGCGCTCGGGAGCGATCATCAACGTCACGTCTGTCGCTGGCCGGGTACCCGGCAACGCGTTCATGGGCTTCTACGGTTCCAGCAAACACGCGATGAACACGCTCGGCGAGGCACTCTTCGATGAGCTCGAGCCGTACGGCATACGCGTAGTGTGCATCGAACCCGGGTTCTTCTCGACCGAGATCATCACGAACTCCGACGACCTGCCTCGGGATTCTGGCCCGTATCGTGCGCAGCACGAATGGATGCTCGACTTCTACCGCAAAAGCGTCGCGTCCGTCGGCGGTCATCCCAGCGTCGTCGCCGACGCCATCGTCGCCGCAGCCGACGACCCTACGACGCCGGTGCACGTACTGGTCGGCGAAGACGCCGTGAGCTTCGTCGACCTCGTCACGAGCCTCGGTACCTACGAAGCGTGGAAACCGGTCGGCCAACAAATCGTCGAGGGTGTCTCGGGACCAAGACCCACAGAGAGATAGGGTCAGCACGCTCTAAAGGCCCGTCGCACCACGCGGCCTGCGCGCGCACGTCCACGAGCCGGCGTTCGGTGACAGTTGTTCGCCGGGGTTATGGGGCGCGAGATATGGGACACCCGCCAGGGGCGGTGTTGGAACCCGACGAGGCGGGTTGGTCGCTGGTGTCGGTAGCTCAGTCGCGGCGCGGTCGCGCCGCTATGGACCTGAACGGGTTGGCGAGTTGGTCGTGTTCGTCGGGCGAGAGGGAGAGCGTCATCGCTTCGGCGACGTGCGCGAGCGCGGGTGGCGTCCGCGAGGGGCCGATGACCGCCGCGGTGCAGTCTGGGTGCTGGAGGACCCACGCGAGCGCGAGGGCGGCAGTGCTCACGCCGCGGGTGTGGGCCTCGGACCGCAGCCGGTCGATGGCGTCACGCGCTGCTCGCGTGAGGAGTTCGTCGTAGCCCTCGGGTCTGAGCGAGAGCCGTGTGCCGTCGGGGAACGGCTCGCCCCGGCGGTACTTCCCGGTGAGCACCCCGCCTGCCAACGGCGAGAACGGGGTGTAGCCGAGGCTGCGCTCGCGACAGATCGTCCTCACCTCCGCGTCGTCGTCGGGCGAGAGCAGGCTGAACGCGTTCTGTACCCACTCGAACCCCGTGACGCCGAGGCGTTCGGCGGCGTCGAGCGCGGCGCGTAACTGGCCGGCGTCGACGTTGCAGCACCCGACGTGGCCGACGAGGCCGGCGTCTCGAACCGCTTCGAATCCCTCGAGCGTCGACTCGATCGGGGTGGAGTCGTCCGTGGCGTGCGAGAGATAGAAGGTGACGTCACCCACTCCGAGCCGATCGAGGCTGATGCGCAACTTCGTCTCGATGTACGGCCGGTCGAACTGCGAGTCGGCGTCGCCGTC
Organism: Acidimicrobiaceae bacterium; assembly: GCA_043734285.1. Classification (GTDB taxonomy): domain Bacteria; phylum Actinomycetota; class Acidimicrobiia; order Acidimicrobiales; family Microtrichaceae; genus JAYTFP01. The sequence goes on along the minus strand of JAYTFP010000239.1, from coordinate 6 downwards.
CGCTGA
>JAYTFP010000238.1:0-4374 GCA_043734285.1 Acidimicrobiaceae bacterium | reverse complement strand
GGGATCGTCGACTGCACGATCGAGCGGACGGCCGACGGGTTCCTCGTCGGGGGCACGCGGACGATCGTCACCGGCAGCGGCATCCCGATGCCCGAGAGGATCATCACCGTCGACTCGACGCTGCGCAGATTCCAGTACCACCTCGACGTGCCGATGGTGCAACGACACCTCGGAACCGTCGACGTGTTCGATCTCGGCGACGGGCGCAGCCTCGTGTCGTACTCGACCGACTGCGAACCCGACGTCGCGGCGCTGGTCATCGGCGGCGCGACGGGCGGGGCGCTCGCCGAACTGCGGCGCCAGCTCGAATCGACGGGAGCCGAGGACTGACGTGGGACGCAAGATCCTCTTCATCACCACCGACCAGCAGCGATACGACACGCTCGGCTGCAACGGGGGCACGATCGGCCGCACGCCGGTGATCGACGCACTCGCGGCACGCGGCATCCGCTACGAACGCGCGGTGCCGCAGTCGGGCGTGTGCATGCCGTCGCGTTCGACGATCCTGACCGGTCAGCATCCGAGCACCCACGGCGTGTGGATGAACGGCGTACCGCTGCCCGTCGACGCGCCATCGGTCGCGGCCGAGCTGCACCGCGGCGGCTACCGCACCGCGCTCATCGGCAAGGCGCATTTCGAGCCGTTCATCGATCCGTTCGGTCGCTTCACCGAGAACCAGTTGGGCCGATCGGGCGAGCCGACCGCGCAACGCCCGTGGGCCGATGGCACGACCGGTCCGCACCGTGGCTTCGACCACCTCGAGTTCGCGACGCACGGCGCCGTCGGGTCGTTGCACTATGCGCAGTGGCTGGCGTCGAATCATCCCGAGGCGCTCGGCATGTTCTACGCAGCGGTCGATTCGTCGTTCAACGTAAGCGCCATCGGCGGCGGTGACAACGGCGCGCCGCAAGTGAAGATCAACGAGATCCCGCGCGACTGGTATCACACCGACTGGGTGGCCGACCGCACGATCGGCTGGCTCGACTCGCTCGACGCGGGCGACGACTGGTTCTGCTGGATGAGTTTCCCCGATCCGCATCATCCGTGGGATCCGCCCTCGTCCGAACTCGGGCGCGTCGACTGGCGCGACCTGGCGTTGCCCGCCGGATATCCCGCGGACCGCGCGGAGCGCGAGCGGATCATCGACGGCAAACCGCGGCACTGGCGTCTCTGGTACGACGGCTCGCTCGTGACCAATTACGAGGCGCCGAAGGAGTGGGTGCCGGCGACCCTCACCGACAACCAGGTGCGCGAGGTCAACGCGCTCAACGCGATCGAGTGCGAGCTGGTGGACGAGGCGATCGGCCGTGTGCTCGCAGCGGTCGCCGGTCGCGGCTGGACCGACGACGTCGACGTCGTGTTCACGACCGATCACGGCGAGCTGCAGGGCGACTTCGGTCTGCTGTTCAAGGGCCCGTACCACGTCGATTCGCTGATGCGACTGCCGTTGATCTGGGCGCCGGCGCCCTCGGTCGGTCTCACCCCGTCGGTGGTCACCTCGCCGGTCGGGCTCATCGATCTCGCGCCGACGTTCGCAGAGATCGCCGGATTGCCAACGCCCGATTGGATGCACGGTCACGCGCTGCCGCGAGACGACGCGGAGGCGCGCGACCGCGGGTTCGGGCGGGTGCTGACCGAGTGGGACAGCGAGCTGTTCGGGATGGACGTTCACTTGCGCACGGTGACCCGTCCCGGATGGGTGTGCACCGAGTACGCGAAGGGCTACGTGCACGACGGGACCGAGGGCGAGCTCTACGACCTCGTGCATGATCCGCTACAGCAGCACAACCTCTGGGACGACCCCGGCTACGCGGCGACGAGAGCCGAGTTGGTCGCGGATCTGCACGACTCCGTGCCGCCGCGACACGAGCCGCGCCTCGAACTCGAAGCACCGGTCTAGGCGTAACATCCGGACGAGGGGGTGGGCGATGTTCGATCTGGTCGTCAGGGGTGGCAGTGTCATCGACGGCACGGGCGTCGATGCGGTGACCGCCGACGTTGCGATCAGCGACGGACGCATCGTCGAGGTCGGTCGAATCGATGCGGCGCGGGGTCGGCAGGTCATCGACGCCGACGGTCTCCTCGTCACGCCCGGGTTCGTCGACATCCACACGCACTACGACGGCCAGGCGACCTGGGATCCCTACCTCACACCCAGCTCGTGGCACGGCGTGACCACCGTGATGATGGGCAACTGCGGCGTCGGGTTCGCGCCCGCCGCGCCCGATCGTCACGAGTGGCTGATCGGTCTGATGGAGGGGGTGGAAGACATCCCCGGCGCCGCGCTCTCCGAGGGCATCGAGTGGGGATGGGAGAGCTTTCCCGAATACCTCGACGTGCTCGCCTCGAAGTCGCTGGCGATCGACGTCGCCACGCAGGTGCCGCACGGTCCGATCCGCGCCTATGTGATGGGGGAGCGCGGAGCGTCGAACGAGCCCGCGACCACCGATGACATCGCGGCCATGTCCGCCCTCGTCGAAGAGGGACTGCGTGCCGGCGCGTTCGGCTTCTCGACGAGCCGCACGATCATGCACACGGCGATCAACGGCGAGCCGGTGCCGGGTACCTTCGCCGCCGAAGACGAGTTGTTCGGTCTCGGCGAGGCATTGCGGCGTGTCGGTCACGGTGTGTTCGAGCTTGCTCCGGCGGGAGCGCTCGGCGAAGACCTGCTGGCTGCCGATCGCGAGATGAACTGGATGCGGCGTCTCGCCAAACACATCGCCCGACCGGTGTCGTTCGCCTTGAACCAGAACTCCGCCGACCGCGACGAATGGCGGCGACTGCTCGACGCGTCCGCGGCGGCCGTGGCCGACGGTGCCGCGGTGTACCCGCAGGTCCACGCGCACGCGGTGACGCTGCTGACCGGGCTCGGCACGTTCCATCCGTTCGAGTACTGCCCGTCGTGGTCCACCCTGGTGCCGGCCGGTCCGGCGAACGCGCGGGCGGCGACCATGCGCACGACCGAGGTGCGCGAGCAGTTGTTGCGCGAGATCGCTGCGCTCGACAGTGCGTTCGTCGCCTTCATGTCGCCGCGCCGGCTGTACTCAGTCGACGATCCTCCCGAGTACGAGCCCGATCCGTCGACCACCCTCGGCAAGGTCGCGGCGGCCGCCGGCGCCGAGCCGTGGGCCTTCCTCTACGACCTGCTCAGCAGCGGCGAGGGCGACCAGCTCGTCATGGCGCCGATCCTCAACTATGCCGACGGTGATCTGAGCCCGTCGTTCGAGATGCTCTCGGCCCCGCACACGGTGTTCGGACTGGGCGACGGCGGCGCGCACTGCGGTCAGACCTGCGATGCCTCGTCGACCACATTCCTGCTCACGCATTGGGCGCGTGACCGCAGTCGCGGGCCCCGGCTGCGACTCGAGGACGCGGTCGCCAAGATGACCTCGAAGACAGCGGCCGTCTACGGCCTCGTCGATCGGGGAGTCCTGGCGCCCGGGCGGGTCGCCGACCTCAACCTCATCGACCTGGCTCGCCTCGAGCTGCGCCGTCCTGAGGTCGTGCACGATCTGCCCGCCAGGGGGCGACGACTGATCCAGCGAGCCGACGGCTACGTGGCCACCGTGAAGACCGGTGAGGTCATCTACGCCGAGGGCAAGGCGACCGGCGCCCTGCCCGGATCACTGCTGCGTTCGTGATGTCCCGGTCCGCGGGTGGTAGACCGAGGGCGATGCGCTTCCGACTTGTGCCGACCGATGATCGGTTCTTCGACCTCTTCCTCGACGCGGCGCGGAATCTCTCCGACTGCGCCTTGTTGCTCGACAAGATGGTCGGCGACATGGGCAACGTCGCCGACTGTCGCGAGCGCATCCGGGTCTGTGAGCACCGCGGCGACGACCTGACCCGCGACACGCTGTCACGCTTGCACCGCAGTTTCGTGACGCCGTTCGATCGTGAGGACATCCACAAGCTCGCCGAGTGCCTCGACGACGTGGCCGACGACATCTTCCATGTCGCCGATCTGATGCAGATGCTCCACATCACCGAGGCGCTGCCCGAGATGATCGAGATGGTGCAGGTGCTCGTGCGGATGGCGACAGCGAACGTCAGCCTCTTCGAGCGCTTCGAGTCGATGAAGGACCTCGATCCGATCCTCCAGGAGATCGGCCAACTCGAGACCGAGGGCGACCGGATCTACCGGCGAGCCATGGCCCGCCTGTTCGACAACTCCGACCCCATGACAGTGCTGAAGTGGAAGGACATCATCTCCGCCACCGAGAACGCGCTGGATCGCATCGAGGACGTCAGTGACGTCGTCGAGTCGATCGTCGTGAAGTACGCCTGAGCCTTCTGCCGCATCGATGACCGTCGGCGTCGTTCTCACCATCATCGTCGCACTCGCGTTCGACTACACGAACGGCTTCCACGACG
>JAYTFP010000237.1:0-17075 GCA_043734285.1 Acidimicrobiaceae bacterium | reverse complement strand
ATCGAGTCGTTCGTGAAGGTGCTGTTCGGATCGGATCGCACGACGCGTCTGCGTCCGTCGTTCTTCCCGTTCACCGAGCCCTCGGCCGAGTTCGACATGTCGACGCCAGACGGCGGATGGATGGAACTCGGCGGGTGCGGCATGGTGCATCCGAACGTGCTGCGCGCCGGCGGGCTCGACCCCGAGGAGTGGTCGGGCTTCGCGTTCGGCTTCGGCATCGAACGCATGGCCATGCAGCGTCACGGCATCGACGACATCCGCGAGTTCGTGATCAACGACCTGCGCTTCCTGGAGCAATTCTGATGCGGGTCCTCCATTCCTGGGTGCGCGAGTTCGTACCGGCGCTCGACGAGCATCCCGTCGGCGCCGACCCGATCGCGCTCGGCGACCGCATGAGCGAGATCGGGCTGTGCTGCGAAGAGGTCGAGCTGCTCGGCCAGGGGCTCGACGGCATCGTCGTCGCGCGTGTCCTCGAGCTCGCACCACACCCCGATGCGGATCGCATCCAGCTGGTCCAGGTCGATGCCGGCGACGGCGAGCCGCTGCAGATCTGCTGCGGTGCCTTCAACATGTCGGTCGGCGATCTCGTACCGCTCGCGCAGCTCGGCGCGACGATGCCCGACGGCATGGAGATCGCGCGCCGCAAGATGCGCGGCGAATGGTCGAACGGGATGTTGTGTTCGAGCAGCGAGCTCGGGGTGTCGGGCGACGCGGCGGGCATCCTGCTGCTCGACGGCGGGCTCGAGCTCGGCACGCCGATCACAGTGGCCCTCGGGATCGAGGCCGACGCCGTCTACGACCTCGACCTCACGCCGAACCGTCCCGACGCGCTGTCGATCATCGGCGTCGCCCGCGACGTGGCCGCCGCGCTCGGCCTCGAGTTCTCGGTGCCCACGATCGATCTCGCCGAATCGGGCGCCGATGCATCGCAGCTCGTGAGCGTCGAGATCGCCGACGCGACGTTGTGCGGGCACTTCCACGCGCGAGTGATCTCGGGCGTGACAGTGGGGGAGTCGCCCGCCTGGATCCAGCGCCGACTCACCCTGCTCGGCATGCGTCCCATCAATTCGGTGGTCGACGCCAGCAACATCGTCATGCTCGAGTACGGCCAGCCGAGCCACACCTACGACCTGGCCGCGGTCAAGGGCGGGCACCTCGCAACGCGGCGAGCGCGCGACGGCGAGACGATCGAGACGCTCGACGGTCAGACCAGGACGTTGGTCGCGACGGACGGCGTGATCGTCGATGCCGACGACACCGTGATCGGGATCGCCGGCGTCATGGGCGGCGCGAGCACCGAGATCAGCGCGTCGACGACCGACGTCGCCCTCGAACTCGCCTGGTGGGACCCGCCGACGGTGGGCGCCACGTCGAAACGCCTGGGTCTGCGGTCCGAGGCGTCGGCCCGGTACGAGAAGGGCGTCGACACGCAGATCGCGGCGCAGGCCGCGGCGCGTTTCGCTCAGTTGCTCGTCGAGCAAGGTGCGACGTTGCATCCCGGCACCGTGATCGCGATGGGTCAGCTGCCCTCTGCCGCGATCGTCACCGTGCGACCCGAGCGAGTCAACGCGGTGCTCGGGTCGGCTCTGTCGAGCAGTGAGATGACGGCCTACCTCGAACTCCTCGGCTTTGCATGCTCGCCTGATGGCGCGGCGCTCCGCGTCGATATCCCGAGCTGGCGTCCCGACTCGACCGGCGAGATCGACGTCGTCGAAGAGATCGCGCGACTGCACGGCTACGCGAATCTGGGCAAGACGGTGCCGTCGTCACCACGCGCCGGTGGGCTGAGCGCACGGCAGATCGACATCCGGCGGATCCGACGGCTGCTCGTCGCGAGCGGATGCTCCGAAGTCATGCCGATGCCGTTCCTCGCCCCCGGCGATCTCGAGCAGTGCGGCGTGCGGTCCGACGGCGTGGTCGTCGCGAACCCGCTGGTGGCCGACGAGTCGATCCTGCGCACGTCGCTGCTGCCTGGTCTCGTGAAGACCGTCGGGTACAACGCGGCGCATCGCATCGCCGGCGTGTCGATGTTCGAGCTGGGACGTTGCTTCGCTCAGCCGACGGTGGCCGACGCGATGCCTTCGGAGTGGGAAGAGTTGGCGGTCGTCGTGGCCGGTCGAGAGGCTGCTGTCGCGGTCGAACTCGTTCACGAGATCTGCGACCTCCTGCGCGTCGGCACGCCCCGCATCCGCAACGCCGCCGTCGGTGGACTCCACCCAGGACGATCCGCCACCGTCGAACTCGGCGGCAGGGTCGTCGGGTCAGTGGGCGAGATCGATCCCGCGACCCTCGAGGCGCACGGTGTCGTCGAACGGGTCGCCTTCCTCTCGTTGGTGATCGGCGGCGACGAGGCATGGCACGGCAGCGCTGGCATCCTCTCGGTCGCGCCGCGCGAGGCCGTGTTCGAACCGATCAGCCGCTACCCGTCGTCCGACATCGACCTCGCATTCGTCGTGCCGGCTGCGGTGGCGGCCGACGATGTGTGCGACACCATTCGCGAGAGCGGAGGCGAGTTGGTCGTCGCGGCGGCGCTCTTCGATGTCTACCGCGGCGAGCACTTGACCGGCGATGCGCGGAGCCTTGCGTATCGCCTGCGGCTCCAAGCCACTGACCGCACTCTGACCGACGCGGATGTCGCCGCCGTGCGCCAGTGGGTCATCGACGCCGTTGTCGCTGCGCACGCCGCGACGCTGCGCGGCTGAGCAGCAGCGGCGCCTCGGGTTGCCGTCCTCTCCTCACCTCACGTCGGCGCAGAGCAGCGGCCGGAGTGCGGCTAATAGGGACTTGCGATTGATTTCTCGAGCGCTGCAGCGACCTCTCGGTAGCGGCTCACGGGTATGAGGTGCACGCCATCGAACACTCTCGAATCGCGAATCTCGGAGACCAGTTCGCAGGCCAGCTCGACGCCGGCTCCCGGTGATCCATCGAGGCGGGCCAGCACGTCGTCGGGTACGGCGAGTTGTGGCACGTGGACCGAGAGCTTGCGCGCCATCGACGATGACGGCAGCACCATGACGCCGGCGTACACAGCGCCATCGAAATCCGTCTGCTCCCGCCAACGGACCATCTCACGGCTCGAGTACGACACCTGGAGATACAGCGCGTCAGCCTGTCGCTTCCACGTTGGCAGGGGGCCGAGCCCGGCTGACACGCCGATCGCGATCGAGTCGGTGTCGAATCGCGAACTGAACTCGCGTGCTTCGGAGATCATCGATCGCACGTTCAGGTCGTCCGATCGTTTACCGCGTTCGGGACGGTCGCCGTAGACGAAGAGGAACTCGTCCACGCCGTACGCGGCGGCGGTCAGCAGGTCGCGGCGAAAGCCCAGCACGTTTCTGTCCCTGGCGTTGACACACGCGACTGACTTCTCGCCCATGAGCGCGACTTCGTGGGCGACCGCGATGCTCGACACGGTTGCCCGGCCGATGTGGTTATCGGGGATGAGAAACCGGGTCGCGACGGTGCTCAGGGCACCGACCTGGCGTCGAACATTTTTGAGGTCGGGTCGAGTTGCCGGTTCGATCTCACAGACCACTTGGAACCGTGTCGCCGCCATCGGGCGAGAGTAGCGGTATGCGGGAGTCGCGCTCTGTCCCGCCGTCATACGCCGCACGAGTGTCGACCATGCCTGGAGATCCAGTTGGTTGGTCGCGGCCACCCGATCGAGGTTGACGGCAGCGATTCAGGACTCGGCGCGCCTCTCGGCATTTGTTGGACTGTTTGATCGCCATTGGTCGGGAAGGGTTTCCCGAATCCCTCCCTGCACTGCGCGACGGGGCGCCGGTCGCGGAGGCTCCCGCACATTGGGGCTCGTTCATGTTCGTCAGCCGCGACCCCCGGATACTGGTTGGTCTCGGAGGGCTCTATGGTCCGCCGGATGAGGGCTCGGTGGAGACCGGTCATGCGATTGCCCCTGAGTTTCAGGGCCGGGGCCTGTTCGGACGAGCCGAGCTGAGTTCAGCGCCGTACGCGGTAGGACACGTGCACTGCGCCATTGCGGAAGCGGCGCTCGTCGATGAGCTCGAGGTCCAGGCGCAGATCGGTGGGGAGGGCCGGCTTGCCGGCGCCGAGCGCCACGGGCGAGAGCGTCAACAGGACCTCGTCGACGACACCGGCGCGTAGGGCGTGGGCCGCGAGCCCGGGTCCCCCCACCAGCAGGTCGGCCTGCGACGCCTCCTTCAAGGCCCGCACCTCGTCGGCTTCGAACTCCGCCACGATGCGCGTCCGCTTCGTGATCGGGTCTGCGAGGGTCGTGGAGTAGACGAGCTTTTCCGAGTCCTGCCATGCGGCGGCGAAGTCGGCCTGTATCGCCGACTCCTCGGCGAACGAAAGCTCGGTCTCCCACACGGCCATCGTCTCGTACATGTGGCGGCCGAGTAGCTGGATGCCGACGCCGCGCATCATGTCGTTGTAGAACCGGTGCACGTCCTCGTCAGGCACCGACCAGTCGAAGGAGCCGGTGGCGTCCTCCGTGAAGCCGTCCAACGAGGTGTTGATGGCGTAGATGAGCTTCCCCATGCGATCCTCCGAAAGGATTTTGCGTTGGCGGTTTCGACACGTGCAAATGATGAAACTGACGTGACAGCGACGTCAGGGGAACTATTGGCCAAACCGCAGTTGCGTGCGGAATGGCGCATGACTTGGGTCGGCCGAGGGGTCTGCTGCAGCGTTGGTTGTCGCCAACTGCGACTGAGCGCGTACCAATCTGGCCGTTGGCGCGCGCGATTCACGACGGACCTCGACGACGCGAAGCGGACGTACAGCGTGGGCAACAACTGGGCGACAGCGCCTCCCGGTCAGGGACGTGCGCCCACGACGTGAGCGACAATTGCGCGGCAGCGCCTCGGGTTGCCGCCTTCGCCCCGCCCACGGCGTGCCGCAAGGGCGGCAGTTACCTATTAGGTTCGGACGGTGTCCTCGGTCTTGATCACGGGTGCGTCGCGAGGGATCGGGCGGGCGACGGCGAACCTGCTCGCCAAAAGGGGTTGGGAGACCTACGCGGGTGTTCGTCGGATTGGCGACGGCGACGCGCTGGTCGAGGAGTCCGGCGGGCGCATTCGTCCGATCGTGCTCGACATCACCGACCCCGAGCAGGTCGCCGCGCTGGAGCACTCGCTGCCGACGACGCTCGATGCGGTCGTCAACAACGCAGGGATTGTCGTCGGCGGCCCGATCGAAGCGGTGCCGTTGTCCGAGCTCCGTCTTCAACTCGAGGTCAACGTCGTCGGGCAGGTCGCCGTCACGCAGGCGTTGCTGCCGAAGCTCCGTCACAGTCACGGACGGATTGTGTTCGTGTCGTCGGTCAGCGGGCGCATCTCCGGTCCGATGACCGGCGCGTACAGCGGATCGAAGTTCGCGTTGGAAGCGATCGCCGATGCGCTGCGGCTCGAGTTGCGGCCATGGCGGCTTCCGGTAGTGCTGATCGAGCCGGCCCAGACCGACACGGACATGTGGCGCACAGCCGACGACCTGCTCGAGAGCACCGTCGACGCGCTGTCTTCGGAGATGCGTACGCTCTACGCCGGGCACATCGATGGCCAACGCAAGGCGCTGCCGAAGAACCGGAAGATGGCAACTCCCGCCGAGGGTGCGGCCGCGACCATCGAGCGGGCGCTGACCGCCAAGCGACCCAAGGCCCGATACGTCGTGGGAACAGGGCCACGAGTGGCGGCCAGCCTCGTGCCCTTGCTGCCGACCCGCCTGGCGGACGCCGTGCTCGCTTCCACCGGCGGCGTTCCCCGTCGCCTCTGACCCGATACTTCCGTTGCTGTTGCGTTGACCGCGACTGGTCCACAATCGATGACGCGGGCATTGTGGGTCCATGCAGGAAGCCGACACCCCCGCCGCCGCTCACGTCGAACGCATCGAGGTGCAGCGGGCGATCGCTGCTCCGGCGCCAGAGATAATCGCGGTCCTGTGCAGCCCGGAGGGGCACGTGTCGATCGACGCGTCCGGCATGCTGCAGGCCGCCTCGGGGGAGCCGGTCGCGGCGGTGGACGACACGTTCGTGGTGCACATGGATCGCGAGGCGCTGAACGACTTTCCGCTCGGCCTGTATGACGTCACGGTGAGGATCGCGACCTTCGAGCACGACCGGGAGATCGCATGGACGATCGTCGGCAACCTCGATATCGGCCACGTCTACGGCTACCGGCTTGCACCTATCGACGGCGGAACGATGGTCACCTCGTACTACGACTGGTCGACAATCGATGACTCGTGGAAGGGCATCTTCCCGGTCATCTCGGCGACGAACCTGCAGGCGACGCTCGGGATCCTGGCCCGGACGGTCGCGCCCGGCAGGTCGCGGCCCGGTGCCTGAAGCCGAGGGGACTCCCTGTACAGGAGCACGGATCGTGAGTGTCCGCCAGGGGCACCGGGGCCGCAACTGGAGGAGTGCACCATGAACTCGATGGCACGCCGGATGTTCGAGCTCGTCGAGCCGATCGGTGTCATCCCCTACTCAGCCGACGATCCCAACGAAGCGATGTTCGCCCTCGGGTTCACCAACTACTGGGACACCTACTTCGCCGGACGGGCAGCGCCCCTGGGCCTCGCCCCAGCGGAGGTGGTGGACGCGCTCTTCTACAACTTCGCCCCCGGTGAGGTGGCTCGACACATTCCGAAGGTGTGGCGCACCACCACACCCGAAGCGGCGATCGCCGCTCGCCAGGCGGGCTGCGCGAAGGCGTTGCGGCGCATCCTCGGCGATCACGTCGACTCTCCCTCTTTCCCGCGCCGCTGAGCTGTTGACCAAGGCCGCGACCAGCGCGCCGTCCGAGGGCCGGCCGATGTACGCCGCGCTGCGCGCGATCCCGATCCCCGATGACGTGGTGGTCCGCCTCTTCCATGCCGCTTCCTTGCTGCGTGAGCACCGTGGCGACGGGCACATTGCAGCCCTGATGACAGAGGGTGTCGGCGGCCTCGAAGCTCACGTCCTGTTCGCCCTCGACATGGGCATGCCCGCGGACAAGTTCGGACGCATCCACCACCTCCCGGCGGCGCAGCTCGCCGCCGTAGTCGACGGAATGCGCGATCGGGGCCTGATCGGCGATGACGGTTGGTTCAGCGAAGAGGGTCGCTCTGTCAAACAGCGGGTCGAGGCGCTCGCCGCGCTGCTACTCGCCGCCCAGGACTGGTAGACGCAAGCAGCGACAGCTCAGTACACGACTTTGTCGAGAGGGCTCGAGAGCCAGGTCGACATCGAGCACGAGATTTCAAGCGGCGGCCCGGGGCTCAGTCGTAGGGTGACGACATGACCGAATTCGATGCCCTCCTCGCCCCGATCCCCGGCGCAGTACGCAAAGAGTTCGCTGGCGCACAGGTCGACATTGTCCCCGCCGGTGCAGCCCGCGTGCAGCGGATCGTGTACCCGCCCGGGTTGCGTTGGTCGACCGAGATGAAGCCGCTCGTCGGGACCGACTTGTGCATGCATGGCCACATCGGCTTCTTGGCGCGGGGCCAGTTCATCGTCGAGTATCCCGATGGCTGCACGGTCACGTTCGATGCGCCCGCAGTGGTGGTCATCGACCCCGAGCACGACGGCTACGTCGGCGGCGACGAACCCGCAGTGTTGATTCAGTTCGACTTCGAACGCGAGACCAACGAACGACTTGGCCTTCCCGAACGGCACAGTCACTCCTGACGGCTCGATCATGAGAGGGTGGGGTGACCGTCAGTCGCGAGCGCGCTCCCTCGGCATCGTCGCGCTGAGCATTGCCCTGCTCTCGGCCGCGGCCTGCTCCAGCGAGTCCGCGAAGTCCGGCGGGTCCAGCACGACGGTCGCTGCCGACCAACCGCTGAAGGTCACCTGGATGCCGGGCTTCGCCGCACCGGGCACTCCCGACAAGTACAACCAGGTGGGCGTGATCAAGATCGGACCGGCCAACGCCCGCAATGTGATCGTGCTCGAGCCCGGCACGTCTGCCGGCGCCGCCTACTTCGTACCGCTCGCCCAATGGATCATCTCGAAGGCGCCGGGTTGGCAGGTGTGGTCGGTCGAGCGCCGCGAGAACCTCCTCGAGGACCAGTCCGAGCTCGACGCGTTCAAGCAGGGCACGGCCGACCCCCAGCAGCTCTTCGACTACTACCTCGGCTACCTCAAGAACCCTGCGGTGAAACAGCACTTCGAGATCATCTCGCCGCCGTCGGTCGCGTTCGCGAAGCAGTGGGGGATGAACGTGGCGGTGCAGGACCTGCGGGTCGTGATCAACGCCGCCACCACGCTCGGCGGCAAGGTCGTGCTCGGCGGACACTCGCTCGGCGGCTCGGTGGTCACGGCCTACGCAACATGGGACTTCGGCGGTACGGCCGGAGCATTCGGGCTCGCGGGCCTCGCCTACATCGACGGCAGCAGCTCACCGACGCCGGTCGATGCGGCCACGGCCACCATGGCCCTTCAGTCGCTCGACGCCGACTCGGCCTCTCCCTGGTTGTCGTTCGGGGGTATCGGTGCGCCCTATGCCGGCGTCTTCAACGCGACCGGATCTCTCGCCGCGCTGAAGAACCCCGACGAGGCGTCGCTCGGCCAGGCGTCGGGACTGCTCCCCGCCGACCTGGTGCCCAAGGTCGCCGTCACCAACGCGGGCCAGTACGGGTATGCGCTGGACAGCGCCACCTCACCGCAGAGCCTCGCGGCCGCGCAGGCGCATCTCGGCACCGGGCTCGCGACGACCGGGGCGACCCGGGGCTGGGACGGCACGGGGGCCCTCACGCCGTTGGACCGCTACGCGACCATGTTCTCCGGCGCCGGGATCGCGGGCGCCGACGGGACCGAGTGGTACTTTCCGCAGCGACTGACCAACGACACGCGGGTGGTCGCCAACGGCAACGCGAACCCGGGCCAGGAGGTGCTGGGGCTCCACGCCACGATGGGCGACAAGCTGCCGAAGGGTCTCCTCATCGTCGCGTTCGGCGCGCAGCTCGGCGGTTCGGGTGTGCTCGACGCGACCCACCGCCTCGCCGAGCAGTCGGGAATCCCGGCCGCGAACCTCACGCTGATCGATCGCCACGGCACCTATGCGCACAACGATCCTGCGGGGGCGTTCCCGAACAACGAGTTCGTCGACTCGCTCGTACCGATGCTCACGAAGCTCGGCCTCGGGTGAGGCCGACCGTCTGCCGCAATTGCTGCGTCGCTGCGTGATCATGCGCTAGGGTGCATAGCTATGCAGTCGAGTGATCAGCAGCAGATCCGAATCGGAGTGATCGGCGCCTCCGGGTTCGCCGGGTCCGAGGTGCTGCGACTTGCCGCGTCGCACCCGGCGCTCGACGTCGTCTGGGCGACGGGCGACAGCCAGGCCGGCACCGCGATCGCCGATCTCTATCCCTCGTTGGCGGCTGGCTATCGCAACGATGTGTTCGTCACTTATGACGACTCGTTGCTCGAACACGTCGACGCGGTGTTCCTCGCGTTGCCGCATGGCGCGTCGCAATCACTCGTACCGCGGATCGCCGAACGGGTGAAGTGGATGATCGACCTCGCCGCCGACTTCCGCATGGTCGAGCCCGCGCTCTACGACGAGTGGTACGGCGAGACCCACACCGCTCCTGAGCTTCTCGGAACCTTCGCTTACGGGCTCCCCGAGCTCTACCGGTCGCAGATCGTCGGGTCGACGCGGGTTGCCGCGCCCGGGTGCTATCCGACGGCGGCCATCCTTGCTGTAGCGCCAATGGTGCGGGCGGGAGCGATCTCGCCCGGCAAGGTCATCGTCGATGCCGCATCGGGCGCGTCGGGCGCGGGGCGGGCGCTCAAGGCGAACACGGCGTTCTGCGCCGTCGACGAGGATTTCACTGCGTACGGCCTGCTCACCCATCGCCACACGCCCGAGATGCAGATCCACACTGGCGCGAACATTTTGTTCACCCCGCACCTCGCGCCGATGAACCGGGGGATCCTGGCCACCTGCTACGGCGATCGGGTCGACGACGCACTCACGACCGACGACGCGCTCCAGATCCTCGACGACGCGTATGCAGACGAGCCCTTCGTGGTGGTCTCCGAACGCGTGCCGTCGACGAAGGCGACCCAAGGGTCGAACTGCGCCCATCTCTCGGCGCGGGTCGACGACCGCACCGGCACTGTCATCGTCCTCTCGGCCATCGACAACCTCGTGAAGGGAACTGCAGGTGGCGCGATCCAGTGCCTCAATCTCATGACGGGGCTCGACGAGACGATGGGCTTGCCGGCGATCGGGCTGACGCCATGAGCGGGGCAGATGCAGTGACGTCGTCCGACGTCGCCGATCCCAAGGGTTTCACCGCGTTCACCGCGAACATCGGCATCAAGGACGCAACGACCGACTTCGCCGTAGTGGTGTCCGATGTCGATGCGATCGCCGCTGGCGTCTACACCCGGTCACGGTTCGCGGGACCCAGCGTGACACTGAGCCGCTCGGTGACGTCGCGTGGCCGGGCGCGCGGCATCGTCGTCATCTCGAAGAACGCGAACGTCGCGAACGGCGCGGTCGGCGATGCCGACGCGGCCGAGTTGCAGGAGCGGGTCGCTGCCGCGGTCGGGATCGAATCGGCCGATCTCGTCGTCGCCTCGACAGGCGTGATCGGTCGGCGCTACCCGATGGATCGCATCCGCGATCACACCGCCACGCTCGTGTGGCCACCCACGCGGTCAGCGACCATCGACGACGTCGCCACCGCGATCATGACCACCGACACGCATGCCAAGGTGAGCCGGGCGCCGCTCGGTTCGGGCTCGCTCGTCGGCATCGCCAAGGGTGTCGGCATGATCGAGCCCGACATGGCGACGCTGCTCACGTTCTTCTTCACCGACGCCGATCTCGACGGGGTCGACGTCGACGGGGTGTTCCGGTCGGTGATGGATCGCACGTTCAACGCCTTGTCGATCGACACCGACACCTCTACCAGTGATTCAGCGGTGCTACTCGCGAACGGTCTCGCCGGTGCGGCGACGGCCGACGAGTTGACGGCGGCCCTCGAGGCGGTCGCGCTCGAACTCGTGTTGATGATCGCGGCCGACGGCGAGGGGGCGGGCAAGGTGATCGAGGTCGAGGTCACCGGAGCGCGTGACGACCCTCAGGCGAAGCGGGTGGCCAAGGCCATCGTCAATTCGCCGTTGGTGAAGACGGCGGTCCACGGGGCCGACCCGAACTGGGGGCGCGTGGTGATGGCGATCGGCAAGTGCCACGACGACACCGACATCGACGCGGCGAAGGTGTCGGTGTCGATCGGTGGCGTCGAGATGTATCCGGCGATCGTCGACGAGTTCGGTCTCGTTGCAGCGGCGCGGCACATGTCCGGCGACCGCGTCCTCATCACTGCCGACCTCGGCATCGCCGGAGGCTCGTTCACCGTCTACGGATGTGACCTCACCGACGGCTACATCCGGATCAACGCGGACTACACGACATGACGACCGACGAGCATCCGAAGTCATCTGCCAGCGCGCTGACCCATGTCGAGCAGATCGGGGTGCTGCTCCAGGCCCTGCCGTACATCCAGCGGTTCGCCGACCAGATCGTCGTCGTCAAGTTCGGTGGGAACGCGATGGACAGCGATTCACTGTTCGCCGACTTCGCCCGCGACATCGTGCTGATGCAGTCGGTCGGCCTGAAGCCGGTCGTCGTGCACGGCGGCGGACCGCAGATCGGTGAGTGGCTGAGCCGGCTCGGCAAGACCTCCGAGTTCGTCGGCGGGCACCGAGTCACCGATGCCGAGACGCTCGAGGTCGCGCGCATGGTGCTGATGGGCAAGGTGAACAGCGACATCGTCTCGGCGCTCAACGTGCACGGCCCGCTCGCCGTGGGACTGTCGGGGCAGGACGCGGGGCTGATCGAGGCGGGCGTCCGCAATCCCGAGCTCGGATTCGTCGGCGACGTGATTGGCGTCAACCCGTCGATCATCCAACGGCTCGTCGCGATGGACCTGATCCCCGTCGTGTCGACGATCGGCAGTGACTCGGTCGGACAGGCGTACAACATCAACGCCGACGCGGTCGCGTCGGCGATCGCCGAGGCGATGGGCGCGGCGAAGCTGCTCTTCCTCACCGACGTGCCCGGACTGCTCGCGGACGTCGACGATCCCGCGTCGCTGATCACTCACGTGACCGTCAGCGAGGCACGTGCGCTGATCGCCGACGGCACCATCGCCGGCGGCATGGCGCCGAAGATCGAGGGGTGCATCCGGGCGATCGAATGCGGCGTGGGTCAGGTTCACCTGATCGACGGTCGCGTCGACCACGTGCTGCTGCTCGAGCTGTTCACCGACGCGGGCGTCGGCACGATGGTGACGGCGGATCCGACATGAACGCCGGCGCGCCCACCGCGGCGGCGACCGCGCACACCGCCGCGCTGGCCGGGCAGGCCGATGGTCTCGACCATTGCCCGTTGATGCCCACGTACGCGCCGCCGTCGTTGCAGCTCGTGTCGGGCGAGGGCGCCTACGTGACCGACTCGCACGGCAACCGCTACCTCGACTTCCTCAGCGGCCTCGCCGTCACCTCACTCGGCCACGCCCATCCCGAGATCACCGCGGCGATCGCGGCCCAGGCGGCGCGGCTGACGCACGTCTCGAATCTCTACGCGAACGAGCATCAAGGTCCGCTGGCGTCGACGATCGATCGGCTGCTGGGTGGCGGTGGGCAGATCTTCTTCTCGAACTCGGGCGCCGAGGCGAACGAGTGCGCCCTGAAGCTCGCCCGCAAGTTCGGCGGCCGCGGTCGGCACGTCGTGGTGAGCGCGTATGGCAGCTTCCACGGGCGCACCCTCGCGACGCTGCACGCGACCGGGCAGCCCGCGAAGCACGAAGCGTTCCAGCCGCTCCCCGAAGGGTTCCGCCACGTGTCGTGGGGCGAAGCGGACGAACTCGAGGCGGCGCTCGACGACACCGTTGGCGCCGTGCTGCTCGAACCGGTGCAGGGCGAGGGCGGCGTGTTCCCCGCTGAGGTCGAGTACTTCCAGGCGGTGCGCCGGATGTGCGACGAGCGCGGTGTGCTGTTCATGGTCGACGAGGTGCAGACGGGTCTCGGTCGCACCGGCCGTTGGTTCGGATTCGAGCACTTCGGCATCCGCCCCGACGTGGTCACCCTCGCGAAAGCGCTCGGCAACGGTATGCCGATCGGCGCATGCTGGGCACGGCGCGACGTGGCCGCGGTGTTCGAACCCGGCGACCACGGCAGCACCTATGGAGGCCAGCCGCTTGCGGCTGCGACCGCCCGCAAGGTGCTCGAGATCATGGAACGTGATCGGCTCCCCGAGCGGGCCGCGGCACTGGGCGCAGAACTCACCGAGCGACTCTCGAAGATGGCGAACGTGGTCTCGGTCCGGGGGTTCGGGCTGCTGCTCGGCGTCGAGATCGACATCGAGGCGCTCGGCCGCGACGCGAAGGTGATCGCCGCTGAGCTTGCCGGCAGGGGACTGCTCGTCAACCCGGTGACGCCCACGGCCTTGCGGCTCGCGCCGCCGCTCAACATCGACGCGCACCATGTCGACGAGGCGATCGACCATCTCGCGGCGGTGCTGGCATGACCGTGCGCCACTTCCTCGAGATGGACGACCTCACGCCCGACGAGCTGCGTCGCGTGCTCGATCTCTCCGAGGTCGCAGATCCACCACGCGTGCTGACGCGTCGTGGCGTCGCCCTCCTCTTCGAGAAGCCGTCGACCCGAACGCGCCACTCGATGGAGATCGCCGCGGTCGAACTCGGCGGGCATCCCGTCTACGTGCGTCCGGAAGAGGTCGGCCTCGACGAGCGCGAGACGACGGAAGACGTCGTGCGAACGTTGATGGGCTACCACGCGGTGATCGCCGCGCGTGTCTTCGAGCATGCCAAAGTCGAGCGGATGGCGGCCGTGTCGAGCGTGCCGGTGGTCAACCTCTTGAGTGACGATGCCCACCCGATCCAGGTGCTCGCCGACCTGCTCACGATGCGCCAGTCATTGGGTCGTACCGAGGGTCTCACCGTCGCGTACATCGGCGATGCCAACAACATGGCCCGGTCGCTCGCGATCGGACTGCACATGTGCGGCTCGCGCCTGCGCATCGCCCATCCCGACGGCTACGCCTTCAATGCAACCGCCGTCGCCAAGCTCGAGCGCGCCGGTGTCACGGTCGAGACCGGCGGCGATCCGCTCGCCGCCGTCGCCGACGCTCAGGTCGTCTACACCGACGCCTGGTACTCGATGGGCCAGGAGGCCGAGAAGGAGCAGCGGCGCGCGGAATTCGGCGACTTCCGCGTCGACTCGTTGGTGATGGCCGCGGCCGCCCCCGACGCGATCTTCCTGCACTGCCTGCCCGCGCACCGGGGCGACGAGGCATCGGATGAGGTGCTCGACGGTCCGCAGTCACGCATCTGGCCCCAGGCGACCAACCGCCTGCACTCGGCGCGGGGACTCTTGTCCTTTCTGATGGAGGAGCAATCGTGACGACCAAGGCCGTGCGCCAACACAAGATCGCGAAGATGCTCGAGGATCATCAGGTGACCAACCAGGCGCATCTTGTGGATCTGCTGCGTGACGCAGGGGTGGCCGTGAACCAGGCCACGGTGTCGCGTGACCTCGAGGAGCTCGGTGCGATCAAGGTGCGGTTCTCCGGCGGAGAGACAGCGTATGCGATCCCCGAGATGCCGAAGGACCAGGTCGCGCCCGAGGAGTACCTCCGGCGCGTGCTGGGCGACTGGGTCGTCGAGGTCGACCGGTCCGGTGACCTCGTGGTGCTCCGCACCCCGCCCGGATCCGCGCACGTCGTCGCGTCTGCAGTCGACCGGTCGGGCCTCGCGTCGGTGATCGGCACCGTCGCAGGTGACGACACGATGCTGGTCGTCGCGGTTGCCGGCAAGGGCGCTGCGGTCGCCAAGACGCTCGCCGGCCTTGCGGGCCTCTGACCAGACCCATCCCAGTTCAGATGAATCAACCCACACGAAGGACAGATTGATGGCGAAGCGAGTGGTGCTGGCGTACAGCGGAGGTCTCGACACCTCGGTGGCAGTGCGTTGGATGATCGAGAACCTCGGTGTCGAGGTGATCTGCGTGTCCGCGAACGTCGGCCAGGCCGGGTCGCTCGACGGCAATCGCGAGAAGGCACTCGGGGCCGGTGCGATCGCCTACGAAGAGCTCGATCTCCGCGCCGAGTTCGCGGATGACTACCTCGCCCGCGTCATCAAGGCGAACGCGCTCTACGAGAACAAGTATCCGCTCGTCTCGGCGCTGAGTCGCCCCCTGATCGTGAAGCATCAGGTCGCGATCGCTCGCCAGTACGACGCCGATGGCATCGCCCACGGCTGCACCGGCAAGGGCAACGACCAGGTCCGCTTCGAGGTGTCGTCGATGGCGCTGGCCCCCGACCTCGAGCTGGTCGCCCCTGTGCGCAACTGGGGGTTCACCCGCGAGGATTCGATCGCCTACGCCGCGCAGCACGGCATTCCCGTGTCCGCGACGAAGGAGAAGCTCTATTCGATCGACGACAACCTCTGGGGTCGCGCCATCGAGTGTGGCGAGATGGAGGACCCGTGGGCACAACCCCCGGCGGGTGTGTGGGAGCTGACCGTGCCGACGACGTCAGAGCCACGCGAGATCACGCTCACGTTCGAGCAGGGCGTGCCCGTCGCACTCGACGGCTCGACAATGCCGTTGCACGAGCTCGTCGCGTCGCTGAACTCGATCGTCGGCGGCTACGGATGGGGCCGCCTCGACATGGTCGAGAACCGACGTGTCGGCATCAAGAGTCGTGAGACGTACGAGGCGCCGGGCGCGCTGGCGATCATGCTCGCCCACGCCGACCTCGAGTCGATCACCGTCGAACGCGACCTCCAGCGCCAGAAGATCGCGCTCGAACACCGTTATGCCGAGCTCGTCTACGACGGCCTCTGGTTCAGCCCACTGAAGCAGGCGCTCGACGCGTTCATCGATTCGTCGCAGCAATTCGTGACGGGTGACGTGCGCCTCGCGCTCGAGCCGGGACGCTGTTTCGTCGTCGGGCGTCGTGCGCCGAAGAGCCTCTACGACTACGGCCTCGCCACCTACGACGCGGCCGATCGGTTCCGTCACGCCGACAGCGAGGGATTCGTGCAGCTCTGGGGCCTGTCGGTCAAGACGTGGTCGGCCGTGCAGGGCAGCGGCGCAGCGTCGTCCTAGGAATCGCTGGGCGGCTCATGCCGTTCGACGTCGATCCACTCGAGTTCGACAGCGGCCTCGGTCGCGGCGAAGACGGCGCGCGCCTCGCGCACCAGCTCGTCGGTGTCGGGGTGTCGCGAGCTGAAGTGTGTGATGAGAAGGCGTCGAGCGCGCGCCTCGGCCGCGACCGCGGCGGCCTGCGACGCAGTCGAGTGCATGAACCGCTCGGCCAGGTCGGCGTGCGCCTCGGTGTAGGTCGCCTCGTGCACCAGCAGATCGACGTCAGCGGCCAGCCGCACCCCGTTCGCACACGGTGTGGTGTCACCGAACACGGCGAGGGAGCGGCCCGATCGGGCGGTCTCGCTGATGCGGAATCCGAACGACGGCACGCGATGCCGAAGGGGGAGTGCGTCGACGACGTGGCCCCTCACCGTGATGATCTCGCTCGGACCGTTGGCGAAGTCGGTCTCGTCGAGTTCAGTCAGCTCGAGCGGGAAGTCGATGTGCAACAGGGGCAGTGCCGTCGTCGCCTCGAGCCACGCGCCGAGACCTCGCGGACCGATCAGATGCAGCGGCGCGGTCCTGCCGTCGAGGCCCATGGTCGCCAGCAGTGCGGGCAAGCCCAGCGCATGGTCGCCGTGCAGGTGCGTGATCAGGACCGTGTGCAATCGACTCGGCTTGAGCGGACTGAGGAGGACCTGGTGCTGGGTCCCGTCGCCGCAGTCGATGAGGATCCACGCGCCCTCCACATCGACCGCGAAGGCCGACACATGTCGATCGCGGGTCGGGCGCCCCGAACTCGTCCCCAACGCCATGAGCCGCATGTCAGGACTGTACGCTCGCTCTCCGATGACCCCTGACGAGACGCCATCGACGTCGGCGGGGAGTGCCGCGCCCCTGTGGCACGGTCGCTTCGCCGAGGCGCCCTCGGCGGAGCTGTGGGACTACACCGTCAGCCTCCCGTTCGACCAGCGACTCGCCCCGTTCGACA
>JAYTFP010000236.1:0-14464 GCA_043734285.1 Acidimicrobiaceae bacterium | reverse complement strand
ACGGTGCCGTGGATCGACGCGAAGTACTACGCGTCGACGCAGGTCATGGACGAGGCCCGTCACGTCGAGGTGTTCGCGAAGTACCTCGACACCAAGCTCGACGGCCACTATCCGATCAACGCACACCTGCGGATGCTGCTCGACGACATCGTCAACGACAGCCGCTGGGACATCACCTATCTCGGTATGCAGATCATGGTCGAAGGCCTGGCGCTCGCGGCCTTCGGATTGATGCACGCGCTCACGACCGAGCCGTTGCTCAAGCAGCTGCTCCGTTACGTGATGAGCGACGAGGCGCGTCACGTCGCGTTCGGCGTGCTCTCGCTGAAGGAGTACTACGAGGGTCTGTCCGATGTCGAGATGCTCGAGCGCCAGCAGTTCGCCTACGAAGCGTCGCTGCGCATGCGTGACCGGTTCCTCCAGCAGGAGGTGTGGGAGCGGATGGGCGTCAATGTGAAAGAGGCGTTACAACTCGTCGTGCAGGATCCCGGCCGCGTGATCTTCCAGCAGATCCTGTTCTCCAAGATCGTGCCCAATTGCAAGAAGCTCGGACTGCTCGATCGCAACGACGGGTGGCTGCGGCACCGCTTCGAAGAAATGGGCGTCATCCAGTTCGAGGACTGGGCCGACACGACCGACGAGTACGAGCTCATGCAGCTCGCCGAGCTCACGCTCGCGCCGACCGTCGGATGACCTCGACGACACGCACTGCGCCACGCCGGCGCACCGACGTCGGCGAGCGCCAGGCGATGCTGCTCGACGCGGCAGTGCGCGCGATCCGTCGGCTCGGCGCGGATGCGTCGATGACCGACATCGCCGGCGAGGCGGGCGTCGCCAAGCCGATGCTCTACGAGTACTTCGGCGACAAGGCGGGGCTCACGACCGCATTGGCCGACCGATTCGTCGGCGACCTCGACGGGCGTCTCGCCACGGTGCTCGGTGCCGAAAGCGACCTGCGTCAGTCGATCGCGAGCGGGATCGGAATGTTCGTCGCGTTCGCGGCGCGCGAGCCCGAGCTGTTCCGGTTTCTCATCGAGGGATCGCCGGGAACAGGACGCGAAATGGTCGAGATGCCGATGCTGCCCGGGCTCGCCGGTCGGCTGGCCGACTTCCTCCAGGCGCGATCCCCGTCGATCGAGCGCGGTCGGGCCGATGCGTGGGCGTTCGCGATCCTCGGCATGGTCTTCTCGGCCACCGGCTGGTGGCTCGACGGCCGCACCCGCTCGAGCGAGGAACTCGTCGAGGATCTCACCACGTTGGTGATGGGCGGTATCGACGGCGGTCAGCCTCCGACCTGATCCGCTGGAAGCGATCGCGGGCTCACACGATCGTTTGGCGAACGTTTCAGCCCGCGGCTGGCGACAAAGTCCTCGCGTGCAACGCGCGACCGGAGGATCGGTCCCATTTCCGGCTCGGGTCCTGGGATTCTGGGCGGGTGGGTTTCGAGCAGGACCTTGAAGTCGTCGACCGTACGCTCGAGCGCGGTGACGATCGGCGGCACGACCTCCTCGTTTTCTGGGCGTGGGTCGCCGGATCGAGGCACATCACCCGGGCCATCTTCGTGGGCGAGCTGCCGTTCACCGTCGACGAAGGAACGTTGCGATGTGAGTGGGTCGCTCCGGAAGCGTGGGATGCCATGCGGGAGACCTCCTTCAGGTCGAACGGAATCACCTACGGATTCGGATCGACCGTTCTGCCGGTGCGAGACATCGACGAGATCCGCCGACAGCCCCGCTCCGGCGACAGCGACCTCTCCGCAGTCGACAGCGTCGCGGGCGAGCTCTGTACCGAACGGTTCTGAAAGCGATGCTCGCAGGCAGGTATCGGCCGAGCCGTGGACGGGTACCTCCGCGAATGAGCACCACCACACTTCCCCTCCAGCCGGGCCAACGACCGCCGGCGATCGCACTCCCGTCCACGTCGTCGCAGACGATCGATCTCGATCACTATCGCGACAAAGTGCGCGTCGCCGTCGTGTTCCTCGGGCGCCGCGAAGGGGCGGGCGGCGTGACCGCGGCGCTCGATGCTGCGCTGGTCGAATTCGGTAGCCGGCGCGTACAACTCCTCGTCGTCGCGGTCGGCCCGCTCGCCACGGCGCGGGCGTTGCTTCCAGACGCCGGGACCGTGCCGATCCTCAGCGACGGCGACGGATCCGTGACCGAGTCCTACGGAGCGATGGGCGGCGATCACGATGTGCACGCCGTGCTCATCGAGGAGACCGGAGTGATCAGCGACGTGCTGGTGATCGACCATGAGGATCCCGTGCCGAGGCTGCTCGAGGCGCTCGACTCAGCGATGTCGTCGCCACCCGAGAACCGGGTCGACAACTCTCCACGGGTGGTCGACGAACGCAACGGTGAAGAGGTCGACGTCGAGCAGTGGGACCCCATGCCGGACACACTGCGCGCCCTCGACGGCGTCGATGAGTCGAGCCTCCCGGGCCACCCGATGGACGGCGACGCGCCGACCGGATAGCCGCTCACCGCGGCGTGTCGACGTTGCCCGAGTTGCGGCCGTCGTGACCGAATCTCGACCAGTCGCCCGGTGACGACGCCGAGGCCTGCGTCTTCCAGATCATCAGCACGCCGTCACGTCGGGTGATCGCCATCGTCGCTCCGCCCGCGCCGAGTCCGTTGCCGAACCCGGGTGTGCCGACCGCCCAACCGCCGGTGACCTTGGGCCAGCCGGGGGCGTCGCGTCCGGTGCTGTCGACGGCGTCGACGAGATCGACCCCGTTGGCCGCGACGATCTCGGGTCGGCCGTCACCGTCGACGTCGACGATGGCCGGCGTGATGAAGAACGCGAGGTCGGTGGTGCGGTGCGGGAGTCCGGGCAGCGGGGTGTGGGTCATGCCGTCCCATCCCATGAGTTGCGTGTCGCCCGTCTGATGGCCGGGCAAGAGATTGTCGAGCGCGCGTCCGATCCCCACGGTCGGGACCGCGACATCGCGACCCACGCCGCCGTCGAGGTTGCCGAGCGCCGGACCGCCGAATGCGGATGCAACGACGCCGCCGTCGTGGCTGTTGGCCATCGGGCCGATCGGGGACCCGAAGAAGTCGAGCGCGATCTGCAGGCTGACGACGTCCTTGAGATACGGAACCTTGCCGTCGGCGTCGAGCACGTAGACCGGCCCGCCGGCCGAGGTGATGGTGACCTGCGGATGTCCGCTGTTCGTGACGTCGCCGATCGCGGCCTGCGTATTCACGCCGTCACCGACGAGCGGCAGGATGCCGTTCTTGATCATCGCGAGCTTGACGGGCCAGCCAGGCATGTAGGCGTTCGCATCGGGATCGGCGGTCGCGGGCGCCCCGGGGTCAGCGGCGTGCTGCGTGCCGTCACCCCAGATCGCGTACGCCCTCGCATTGCCGCTGACGCCGCTCAGTCCGATGGGCGGGAACACCGCGACGGGCTCGCTGTAGCTCTCCTGGGCCCCGACGACGATCTCGTCCTTGCCGTCGTGGTTGAGGTCGCCCAGCGCGGGCGTCACGATCAGCTCGCCGCCGAGCTCGGTGTGATCGGGATCGCGGAATGTGATCGCATGACTGTGCGGATCGACGGCCTTCGCTTCCTTCGGATCGATGAGCAGCACGGGGAATCCGGCGACCGGTGTGCCGTCGAGGTGCCACGCGTAGACGTGCCGGTCGAGCGCGGCGGCGACGATCTCGGGTTGACCGTCGCCGTCGAGGTCGCCGGCGGCGGGTGACGCGAGGAAGCCGTGCTTGAGTCGGTTCAGGGGATCGGTCGCGCTCTCCTGCGAGTAATCGGGATTGACCTCCATGCGCGATCGCAGGGTGCCGTTGCTGTTCCAGATCGAGACGTGTCCACCGCCGTCGGCGACCGCGACCTCCATCGATCCGTCGCCGTCGAGATCGGCGGTGATGGGCGCGCCCACGCCGATGACCTCGTGCGGGGTCGGAATGCCGTCGGCGATCGCCGTGGGCGAGCCGGCATGCCAGAACGACGCGACGGGAGTGGTCACGGGCCACCCGGGAATGTCGTGGCCCGAGGTGTCGAAGGCGTGCACCACGCCGTCGTCAGTGCCGACGACCAGCTCGTCGGCACCCTTGCCGTCGACGTTCGCGAACACGGGGCTGTTCGCCCCGATACCGGGGATGCGACGGAAGGCGACCAGGTCGGGGTCGTCGTGGACGAAGACCTGACGTTGCGCCACGCCGGTGCGGCCCTCGGCGTCGGTGACCACGATGCGCACGCGGACGGCGAATCGATCCTCGTCGGACTTGCCGTTGGTGACCGACCCACCTTTCGCGCCGTTGGGCAGGGCGGCCGCGACCTGGGCGAGGTCGAGCGACGCGAGCGGACCGCTCGCGGGCGCGGTCTGCCCGGACTGTTCGGCGATCGTGTGCCAGGTGTCGTTGCCTGGGGAACGAGGCGGTTGCAATCCGGTGGTCCACTGCACCTTGTACGAGTAGCTCGACGACCGGTTGGCGGCGACCGAACCGCTGACGTCGACGCTGCCGGTGGCGGGCAGCACGTCGAACCACGACGGGCCGCTGATGTCGGCCTCCGGCGGGATCTCGCCGGCGGCGGTCGCCCGCACGGCCTCATAGGTGTTGACGCGGCCGAATCCGAAAGTCGCGTCCCAACCCGGGCTCGTCGGGTAGCGGTCGAACCCGGGGACGCCAGGATCGTTCGGCACGTCGACCCCGGGGTGTGGTGTCGCGAAGTCGACGTCATCGGCAGTGCCGCGCAGGATCTGCGCGACCTCGTTGGCCGACAGCACGTTGCGGCCCGGCGTCCATCCCTGGATCGACGGTGACGGCGCCACGTTCGACCCGCGGGCTGCCGTCTCGATGAGCCCGACCATGCCGGCTGCACGTCCCGTGGCCTCTGACGAGCAGGCGCCCGAGGGGACGGTGACCCAGGTGATCCCGCCGTAGTTGGTGCAACCGTTCAGCGAGAGGTAGTCGGAGTCGGCGAACGGCGTGTCGATGCTGTCGAGTGGTCCGGCCACGTTCGTGACCGAGTTGACCGGGATCGTGTGGTTCATCGCTGCCGGCAGGTTCGGGTGCTTCGACGCCTCGTCGGCCATCGACGCGACGATCGGGACGCCTCGGCGATACGCCGAGTCGATGGCCTTCTGCGCTTGCGGTGGGTTGCTGATCGCCCCGAGCGCCTCCTGGATGATCGACGCGCCGCTGTCGAGGGCGAACAACACGCCCGCGGCGAATCGCCCGCCGTCGGCGATGAACGAGTCGCCGACCTTCACGGGGATCACCATGCAGTCGGGGCAGACGCCGAGGTCGCCGCCGTTGCCGTCGGCCGCGGTCGAGTCGCGCGCCTCGCCGGTGCCGTGGCCGTACTCGACATCGTCGAGCGGGTCGTTGTTGCTCTGCAGCATGTTCCAGCCGGCGATGTCGTCGACGTAGCCGTTGTGGTCGGCGTCGGTGTGATCGCTGAACTGCGGGTCGAGGATCAGATCCTCCGGATCGAGGAGCCCGTTGCCGTTTCGGTCGGTGACACGCGAGTCGTTTGCGTAGTCGGCGATGTTGAACACGCCGTCGTGGTTGTAGTCGTAGTCGGCGCAGGCCTCGGGCTTCGGCAACTCACCGACGTTGAGGTGCACCTTGGTCGCGAGGTCCTTCATCGCGTTCTTGTCGTGCCACTTGATGCCCGAGTCGAGCACCGCGATCGAGACCTCGGACGAACCGCGGGTCACGCTCCAGGCGAGGTCGACGGCTGGGCCTCTCTGGCCGCAGAGCAGTGCGGGCGATCCGAGCGAGTCGCCTGCACGGGCGCTGGTGGCGCGGTAATCCTTCGGATCGTTGCCGTAGTCCTTCGGAAGCTGCGCCGGATCGGGCGCGTTGTACCGCCAGTTGGTGCAATCGAGCGGCGGTGGATGGTCGATGTCGCGGGTCAGCACCTGGCGAGGTGTGAGCGCCGATGGAGTGACTCCACCGACGCCGACGTGCTTCGGCGGCGTGGCGCCCGGCACGCACGCCAGACTCACCGTGGCCACCGCCACGAGGATCACCGTCATTCGTCGCGAGCCCGCCATCGAACCCCCCGGGTTCCGCCCTCCACAGGGCAATTGGCACACAGTAGAACAAGGCGCGACGGCCGTGTCGGGGCGGTTCAGAACGGGCCTCCCACCCGTCGCGGCGCATCGGAGCGGGCGTCGATCCATGCGTCGACCCGGGCCCATTCGTCGGTGAGCCACTCGACCCGACCGTCGTGGTCGACCGGGATCTCGCTGCGGGGTGTGCGCCACAGCGAGATGCGGACGGGATGTCGGAACGGCAGCAGACGCAATGCTTCGACGGGCCCGGTCAATTCCTCGAGTCCGGTGTGGGCCATGGTCACGACGTCGGCCGCCGGACTCCCCGCGAACACGGCGATCGTGCCCCGCGGCCGCGGCGGCATCGTGTGGGTGAGTGCCGGGGTGCGCGCCGCCAGAGACGGATCGGATGACTCGAGGAATGCGCGCGCCCGGCGGCACTTGTCAGCTGTCCACCTGGTCCCCTCGGGGAAGATGACCACGGCCTCCCCGTCCGTCGCGTCGCGTGCCAGCTGTTCGAGCGCCCTGAGCTCAGCTTCGGTGTCGGCGCTGGAGCGATCGAGGAAATGATTGGGGATGCGGTGCCCGATGATGTCGAGGGCCGGGTCCCAGAGCAGCTCGCGCTTGAGGACGTAGCGCCCTCCGAATCCCCGATGGAACAACAGATGGGCCGGCAGAAGGGTGTCAACCATGCTGGCGTGGCGGCACAGCATCACGAGCGGGCCGTCGCGCAGCGCGTCGGCACCCTCGATCTCGATGCGGAGGCCGAGCAGCGGTCGCGCCAGACCGAGCAGCGAGTCGACCCAGCAGGCCTGCAGCCGCCGATGGGCACGCCGTGACCAGGGTCGGTCGGTGAACAGGCCGAACCCGGTCGCGATCCACAGCAGGAATGCCGCGGCGACGGCGATCGCCTCCCAGAGGAGGTAGCACGCCCCGAACATCAGCAGCCTGACGGTGCCCAGCCGTCGACGACCAACGACGTCGAAAACGGCCGCGATCGGGATCATGACGATCAGCGCGGGGATCAACAGGGCCAAGGCCATGGCTACGGTCGGGATGGTCACCAGACGCCGAGGGAGGGCCGTTTCACGCGAGTCGGGGCGGTCGGTCAGAGAGCGCATGCGAGGGGGGTTCGTGGCCATCGCGGCGGCGGATTGGTCCGTTTGGGGGGTGGTCGCGGGACGCTCGAGTGCGTACCCTCGTATTCTGTTGCCGCCCAGCGCTGTTTCTCCCAGCACTGTTTCTCCAGCAATCACCCGAATTTCGGAGCAAACACGATGTTGAAGAATCACTGGTACGCCGTGGAGTTTGGCGTCGCCGTCGATCTGAAACCTCACAAGATCCGGGTCTTCGGCCAGGACCTGCTGCTGTACCGCGACTGCCTGGGCGCCCTGGTCTGCCACAGCGACGCGTGCGTGTGCTGCGGCGATTCGCTGTCTGCGGGCGCCGTGGCCGGCGACCGCATCCGGTGCGCGACCTGCGGCCGCGAGTACGACCTCGATGGTGTGTGCACGCTCGCGCCCGACCTCGGCCCGGGCGTCGCGATCCCCGTCTGGGCGCGCGTCGACAGCTACCCGAGCGTCGAGCAGTACGGCTACATCTTCCTGTTCCTGGGTGACCTGCCGGGCAATCGCCGCCCGCCGGGCCCGCGGCTGCCGATCCTCGATGTCATGCCGTACGCACAGGCGCACGAGCACCGCATGCTGACCGGCGAAACATCGTGGAGCGCGAACTACGAGCACGTGATCGAGAACACTCTTGACGTCGAGCGGGTGCGCGCACTGCACGCGGCTGACGACGCGAACCGCGAGGCGCCGGTGTCGCCGTTGCCACCCGATCCGTTCGCCGATCCCGACTTCGTCGACCTCACCGTCAACGGGTTCGACATCACGACGAAGTTCGACGACTACGAACTCCACGAATCCCACGTTGGGCTCTGGCTCACGGGTGTCACCGGCGAGGTGTCGCTCGACGCGCCCGAGGCGACGGGTCTGCGCAAGCTCACCGTCGCGAGGGCCGAGGTCGTGCCGACCCGGGTCGGCGTGTTCTTCCCGAACCTCACCGTGGTCGACACGCCCGTACCCGGTGGGATGCTGCGGATCTTCACCGCGGTCGTGCCGGTCGACGATTCGCACTCGATCTCGAAGTGGACGATGGCACGCACGTTCTCGACCTCGCCGTTGGGCGACTCCGCGGCCCGCCGGCGCATGCGCCGCATCATCGATGCCGATCGCCCGGTCATCGAGGCCGCCGACCCGGGCGCCATGTCGTACCACCCCGACGCGCACCTCGACACGCGTCGCGACTCGCTGCGTGATGCCTACCGCTCATGGCGGCAGACCGTGCTGAGCTGGGGATGGGGGATCGAGCAGGCACCCGACGACGGCTTCGACCACTGGACCGAGACGAGGGTGATCCCGTCGCCCGCCCGGCGCTTCCCGCCCGAGTCGCCCGAGTCGTGGGTGCTGGGAGAGCTCGGCGCGATCGAGGTCCGCCGCGAGGCCTGATCTGATAGGAACCTGAGCGTGGAACGCCCGCTCGATCCGCCGCCCGACTCGTTGGTCGAGGACGGTCGATTCCGTTTCGGCACCTACTCCGGGCCGATCGCCAACGTGAATCCGCTCGACGTCTCGAGCCGCGTGCCACGGGCGATCCGCAATCTCCGTCTGAAGGAGTGGCAGGCGTTCCAGCTCGGCAACGACGAGTGGTTCGTGCTGGGCGCGGTCTACACGACCAAGGTGCTCGCGCTGGTCCAGATCGTCGCGGTGCACAAGACGAGCGCCACAGCGCAGCGCTGGGAGCAGAAGGTCGCGCCGACGAAAGTGCAGATCGCTCAGGGGCTCGACGGCACGCAGTCGAGAGGTTCCGCGAAGGGATTCTCGATCTCCGTGGCGAACGCGATGTCTCTGGGTTCGATCACCGTCAGCGCGTCACATCTCGGATCGTCGTCGACGCCTGACATGGAGCTGTCCGCAGTGGGCCAGTGCGCCCCTGGCGTGGCGGGCCATCTCGCGATCTGCCACCCGTTCGCCGACAATCGCGCGCTCTACTCCAACAAGATGATGATGCCGGTGTCGGGCACGTTGCGCATGGCCACCACCGAGGTCACCTTCGACGAAGCGTCGTCGTTCATGATCGTCGACGATCACAAGGGCGAGTACCCGACGCCGATGGCCTACGACTGGGTGACGGGCGTCGCCCGCGAGGCCGGTGGCCGCGTCGTCGGCTTCAATCTCACCGACAACCAGGTCCTCGATCCCGAGCGCTTCAACGAGAACGCGGTGTTCATCGGCGACACGGTCCATCGCCTGCCCGCGGTGCACGTCCACCGGCCCGATGGCGAGTACGGGCGCTGGCACGTCACCGACGCACACGGTCAGGTCGACGTCGGATTCACGCCGTCTGTGCGTAACGAGCAGCGCGTCGGACCGAGGGCGTACCTCGCCGAGTACTACGGCCCTTTCGGCTGGTTCGACGGCAAGATCGTCACGGCCTCAGGCGAGACCATCGTCCTCGACGACTACTTCGGCATGGGCGAGAAGAAGCGCATCCGTTTCTGAGTGTCAGAGCAGCACGTCGCGGTGCGTTGACCCGAGTGCCGGCGAGGCGGGTGACGGCGGGTCGGGCACGTTCGTGTTCGGCACGAAGTGTTCGAAGAAGAGGCAGAACACACCGACGCCGAGCATGACCACGAGCGTGGTGATCACTCCCGCGCTGAACGCCTTGGCGGTCGAGGCGATCAGGTGCACCCACGGGCTGGTCGTGAGGCGGGGGAGGACCTCGACCGGGATCAGCCACAACACCAGGACGTGTCCGAGGCTGATGGCGATCAGCCACCGCCCGACGATCTTGAGCGCGTTGGCGCGCCGCCTCGACAGCGCGAGGCCGCCGATGACGAGCACGATCGCCGCGGCGAGGGCGGGCAGGAGCCACTGAGCGAGGAATTCCCGCGCCGTCTGCAACGACGACGCACGCGGCACGTCGAACTTCACCGGCGGGATCTTGGCGATGTCGGCGGGCGACAAGCCGGGGATCGCCGCGTTCACCATCGACACGACCGAGTCGCGCGACAGAGTGACCGCGCCCGTTCCCTGGCCGACGAGTTGGCGGTGCGCGTCGGCGAGGAAGGTCTCGAGCGCCGTGCGGATCTCGGGACGCGCCATCGTCGTCGCGAGCGTGGTGCGCACGTTCGCGACCTGCGCGGGTGTGGCCGTCTGCACCCCGATGGTCGGAACGGCGCGACTGACCGCGGGTTGGATCGCCTTCGACAGGTAGTCGCGGAACTCCGCGTCGTCGAGCACGACGTGGGCGATGCGTTCAGTCCTCGTCGGGTCGAGCATCGTGTGTTGCGCCCACCAGGCGGTGAAGCAGAGCCCAGCCACCAGCATGCCGAGGCGGACGATCGGTCGCCCGACCAGGTCACTCATCAGTAGAGCCGCTCACGCGGGATCGGCGAGCGGGCGGCGAGGGTGATCGGGGTCGGTGCGATCCCAGGTCTCGTCGAGCACGCGGTCGACGAACGTCGTGACCTTCGACGACCACAGGTAGCCCACGTGATTGCCGGGGAACCAGCGGATCTCCGGCCGGTCCCAGTGCTCCCACAGATCGCGCGCCTGCGACGGCACGGCCATGCGATCGCCGAGACCCGCGAACAGATATCGGTGGCCGTGCTCGACGAGTGGCGGCATCTCGAGCGGCGAGACGACCCGGTGCGCGATCTCCGCGTTGCCGTCGAGGATCCCGTGCTCGGTCGCCCGCGCGCGGACGTGGGTGGGCGCGTGCTCGGCGAACAGGGCAGGGAAGTCGCAGACGGGGATGCCCGCGATCGCGGCATCGACGTCGGCCTCGAAACACGACGTCAACGCGGTCAGGTAGCCACCGAGCGACACGCCGTGCAGCGCGATGGCTCGCGGATCACGGGAGCGCACCCAACTCAGCAGGCGCCGCACGTCCCAGACCGACTGAGCGAGCCCGTGGACGCTGTTGACCATGTCGAAGCCGAGGAACTGCTCGCCGCCCAAGCGTGACGGACGACGGTTGCCGTGCACCGGCAGCACGATCGCGGCGATGTTCCATCCGAGCTCGTGGTGGACGTGGTGCGCGCGGAACGTGACCATGTCGGCGACCGGGGCGCCGGTGCCGAACCCGTGGATCGCGACCAGCCAGGGCCGCGGCGCGCCGTCGTGTTCGAGCACCCACGCGGAGGCCGTGCGGTTGGCCTCGTAATCCATCCATCGCTCGCCACCCGGCTCGCCGTCGCGGATCTCGAAGCCGCTGTCCCAGCTGATGCGGCGGTAGCTCTGGCCCAGCGCCCATCCACTGGTGGCGTGCACCTCGCCGAGCGGAGCGGGATCGCGATGGTACGACCGGGGATCGTCGAGGAACCCCTGCTCATCGAAGCCCGCGACCATCTCGCGCAGCTCCTCGCTGACGCGCAGGTAGTCGGCGCGGCGCGGGAACCGATTCGGTCCGGCGACGAGGGCGATGATCGATTCGTCCATCGCGACGTGTGCGATCAGCGAGCCGGTCATCTTGATGCGCGGCGCGCCGGGGATCCGTCCGGCCTCGGTGGTGAGCGCTTCGATCGCCCACGACGTCGTTCGCGGCACCACCGTGGTCAGTCGCGCCAGCGGCATCCGGGCCAGGCTCTTCTCGAGCCGCTGCAGGCAATTGATGCTGTTCTCGGCCAGCGAGCCGTCGCCGCCGATGGTCGCGTCCGCGGCGAACGACGCGTCGTCGAGCAGGGCGCTCATTTGGCCTTCGCCGCCTTCGATTTCGCGGCGGCCTTCGGCTTGGCAGTCGCCTTCGGTGTCGCTGCTGCCTTCGGTGCCGCGGCGGCGGCGGCCTTCCGGAGCACCTCGATGCCGGCGACGATGCCCTGGGCGATGTCGTCGACGTCGGGCGCGATGT
Source organism: Acidimicrobiaceae bacterium (assembly GCA_043734285.1). Classification (GTDB taxonomy): domain Bacteria; phylum Actinomycetota; class Acidimicrobiia; order Acidimicrobiales; family Microtrichaceae; genus JAYTFP01. The sequence continues at coordinate 2,538 of JAYTFP010000236.1, read as the reverse complement.
CGGGGCAGCCGATGACACCGATGTCCATGTTGCCCATGTTCGACAGCACGGTGATGTTGAGGCCCGATCCCTCGATGAGCGGGCCGAACGGGTAGACGCCGGTCAGGCGGGCCCCGGCGACGTAGAGCGGGATGGGCGGCCCGGGCACGTTGGAGATGACGAGGTTCTGGATCGGCGGGAGGCGGTCGGCGAGTCCGGCGCGGCTGTACATCCGGCTCGCCAGGTTGAAGATCGCCGGCGGCGTCAACTCGGTGACGTCGCCGATCATGTCGGCGCCGATCGCGCCGTGCACCGACTTCGCATCGCGGGTGTCGAGGCGTACCTGCAGGAGCTGCTCGACGGGGTCGGCCAGATCGACGGGCAACCGCACGAACATGTTCGAGACCTGGTTCGCCGAGCGGCTGTCGGCCACCTCGCCTCGCACCGAGACGGGCACGCTCACCAGCAGTGCCCTGTCGCACGGCTCGCCGTGGGCGAGCAGGTAGGCGCGCAGTGACTGCGTGCACGCCGCGAGGAAGACGTCGTTCACCGTCGCGCCGAAGGACGCTTTCGCAGTGCGGAGGTCATCGAGCGGTGCCTTCGCCATCGCCACCGCCCGATTCGCCGTCAGCGACTGGTTGAACAACGTGCGGGGCGCGTCGAACGGCCGTGCCATGGTCGGACCGCCGCGGCTGCCCTCGATCGCCGCCTGGCCGAGTCGCAACGCCGAACCGATCGTTCGTCGCATGGCCCGGACGTTGCGCAGCGGGTTGGTGGCCCTCGAGATCGCGGAGGAGAGGAACAGAACGGGCCGTGACGGCACGGGAGCCGGGTCGAACGGCTCGGCCGGGGGAATGGTCGGGGGTGCGTTGGGCTCGAGGTCGACCAGATGGGCCATCAGGTCGGTGCCCGACGATCCGTCGACGGCCACGTGGTGCATCTTCGACACGACGGCGATCGATCCGTCGGCGAAACCCTCGACGACGACCATCGACCACAGCGGTCGTGACAATGGGAGCGGCATCGACGCGAACTCGCCGGTGAAGGCGGCCAACTGGGCCAGGCTCCCCGGAGCCGGCAACACCTCGCGGCGCAGGTGATCGTCGAGGTCGAAATCGGGATCGTCGACCCACACGGGGTGGTCGAGGCCGAACGGAACCCGCATCAGGCGCTTGCGGAACGGGGCGATCAGGTGGAGCCGCTCGAGCAGGTGCCCACGGAACCGTTCGAAGGTGTAGCCGCCCTCGACAGTCGACGGATCGAGGACCATCACCCCCGTCACGTGCATGTGGACGACGGGGTTCTCCATGTAGAGGAACGAGGCGTCGGAGGCTGTCAGATGTTCCACGGCAGTCAGTGTGCCCCATGAGGGCAGCAACGGCACGCCTCTGCCCGTCGACGCTACCGATCCGGTGAAACACGTCTTACGATGATGGGTCATGCGAAAGCTGTCGCGGGCGAAGAGGAAGAGGGATCGCATGGAGGCGCACATGGCGCGCCGCGCCGCGTACCTCGTGGAAGCCGAGGCTCACCTCTGCCGTCCCGGCACCGCCCCGCGGGTCCTCACGCCCGACGAGTTGCAGCGGCCCTTGAACTCGAATCGGTCGCCCGACACGGTCATTAACGCCTCGCTCAAGCTTCCGGTCGGATCGGAATGGCAGTGCGAGTGCGGTCGGCGCTGGCTGCTCGAGTGGGACAGCGCCGCTCGCCTCGAGAACTGGCGCCCCCTGTAGGGCCTGCGCCGACAGGCGGCAGGCCCCATCGAGGGCGTCTCGTGTCGGCGAGGCTGACGGTGCGCGTCGGGGGTGTCGCGAACGAATACTGTCGTCACTTGCGAAGCCCACCCAGCTTCGTGTGGTCGGTCGTCAGGACGCCCCGATCCCTCCTGGGGTGCCGAAGCGTCGAACCCGAGCGCAAACCGGCCGAGCTACTTCCCCCACGACGTAGCTCGGCCGGTCGCGTCGGCCGGTCGGCTCGGCTTCGCCGACAGGGCACTGTCTCGATGGAGCCTGCCGCTTCTCGGCGCAGGCTCAGGTGCGCTGGTCGACCGACGCGAGCAACTCGTCTCGGAAGTCGGGGTGTGCGACGGCAGCGAGGGCGCGGGCGCGGTCGCGGGTGGCGAGCCCGCGGAGTTCGGCCGCGCCGTACTCGGTGATCACGACGTCGACCTGATGGCGCGGCGTCGTGACGATGGCGCCGGCGGAGAAGCCGGTCACGATCCGCGAGATCGTCACCCCGCCGACGACGGTGGTCGACGGGAGACAGACCAGTGACCGGTCCTCGAGTTCGAGACCGGCGGCCGACACGAAGTCTTCGTGCCCGCCGATGCCGGAGAACTGGTGGACGCCGATCGTGTCGGCGGTGATCTGGCCCCAGAGATCGACCGCGATCGCGCCGTTGATCGTGACGAGCCGACGGTTGGCCGCGATGAGGTCGGGATCGTTCACAACTGAAACTGGCGCGAACCTGACGTCGTCGCGTCCGTCGAGCCAGCGGTACAGCTCGGCGGTGCCGGCGGCGAACGTGGCGATCGAGAAGCCCACGAAGCGGTTCTTGTGC
>JAYTFP010000235.1:0-4837 GCA_043734285.1 Acidimicrobiaceae bacterium | reverse complement strand
AGCGCGCCCGCGGGCGCGCCGCCGGTCGCCTCAGGCCGTCACAATGAAGACAGCACCGCGTCGAGCGCATCGAGCAGTCCGCGTGAGCCCTCCTCGCGGTTGGCGACATCCTCGGGACCGCCGTAGAACACGCCTTGCTCGGTGTAGACGAGACGGGTCCGGTCACCGTCGGGGTGCAGCTCGGTCGTGGCCAACGAGATCGACAACAACGCGCCGTCGACGTGCATCTCGTAGGTGATCACGAGTCGTTCGTCCTGTTCGATCTCGCGGTAGAGCGCTTCGAACGTGATGACCGGTCCGCCCGGGGGACCGCCGACCGACGTCTCGGCCCCGCCGACCCGGAAGTCCAGCTGGTGCTCGTCGTCGCCCCACTCGGGCGGTCCGCTGAACCAGCGCCTCTTGAGCTCCGCGTCGGAGAACGCCTTGAAGATCTTCGCTGCGGGGTGGTCGTAGGTGCGCTCGATCACGAACGTGTCGTGGACGACGGCAGTGGTGCTCACTCCATTGCTCCGGGGGTGTCGAGGAGTTCGCCGAGTCGGTCGAATCGGCGCTCCCATGCGGTGCGGTGTGCGGTGATCCAGGCCTCGATGTCGCGGAGACCGTCGGGCGCGAGGCTGCAGGTGCGCTGGCGTCCGACCTTCTCGGTCGTGATCACGCCACACTCCTCGAGCACCTGTAGGTGCTGGACGACCGCGGCGAGCGACATCTCGAACGGCTCCGCCAATCGGCTGACCACGATGGGACCCCGGCTGAGTCGCTCGACCATCGCCCGTCGCGTCGGATCGCCGAGTGCCCGGAAGACCCGATCGAGGGTGGGTGCATGCTGAACCACACGCCGAGTATCGACGGGTCCTCAGCAATAGTCAAGCAAAGACTTGAGTGTTGTTGGATCGACCTCAGACGGGCTGATTGAGCTCCAGGAGGTTGCCCGCGGGATCGCGGAGGAAGCTCTGGCGGCCCGCGCCGAGGTCGAACCAGTCCGACACCTCGATGCCCGCGTCGCGGAGTGACGCGATTGCCGCCTCGATGTCGTCGACCTCGAACGCCACGTGCTGGTTCGACGTCGTGGCCACGAATGGATCCGCGACGGTGAGATGGATCTGGCCCACCGCTGTCTCGAGCCATGCGCCGTTGTCGCCGAACGCCTCGGGTCGTGTCGTCGCCACGGTCAGGCCCAGCCGCTCGACGTAGAAGTCGAGGGCCGCGGCCAGGTCGTCGACGTCGAGCGCCACGTGTTGCACACCTCTGATCATGCTGCTGCTCCTGTCATGTCGGTCTGGTCATGTCGGTTGCGTCGTGAGCTGGATCCGCACGATCGTTTCGGATCCGGGTTCGGTGGTGTCGAGGTCGACCGTCCACACGCCGTCGGCCCACTCGATAGGCACACCAGCGGAGATCGGGTGGTCGGACCATCCGACGATGCGAGCCACTTCACCGTCGCCGATGACGGTGAATCGCACCGACTGCGCCTCGAAGGTCACGTCAGCGACGCGGGTCGTGCCCGCGGTGGCATAGCGCGACGGATCGCCGATCACCGCCAGCCCGTCGCTCGAGATCGGCGCGAGCACGCGCAGGTCCCAGTCGAGATGATCGAGGTCGACCGGCCAGCCGTCATCGCGGCCGAGTATTTCGGCGGTGCCGCGGCGCCAGTCCCACGCGACGACGCGTCCAGACGGCGCATCCGCTCCGAGATCCGACAACTGCACGGTCGAGTGGATCGGCGGTGTGCCCTCGAGATGGTCGGCCGCGTGGATCGCGACGACGTAGCGCCAACGCCCGGCCGGGTGGTCGGTGAAGGCCTCGGCGACAAGTGGTTCGGCCGTCGAAACGGCATCACTCGCGAACGAGCGGTCGAGCGCGGCGATCGCGACATCGGGACGCACGATCACGCCGTCGGCGCGACACGTGCGCATCACCAGCTCACGATCCGCGCGGCCGAAGCGGTCGCCGAGTCCGACGGGTCCGCTCGACAGCGCGGCGAGGAGCGACTCGACCTCGCTGTGGCGGTCGTGGTTGTCGCGGTCCGACCAGAACACGTCCTTGTAGGGCCGCAGGTCGAGACCGCGAGCGATGGCGTTGACGAGGAGGAACCAGTTCCAGAGAAAGCCCGGCCCGACGAGATAGCCGTGGTCGCCGCTCGTGCGGATCGACGTGACCTGCGACAGCGACGCGGTCTGCAACAGATCGGCCGGCGACGCCATGCACCACTGCAGTGTCATCCCTCGCTGCGACGCGAGCCGGTCGATGCCTTCCTGCCACGCGGTGGCGCGACCGACCTGCTCGCGCAATCCGCGCACGCCCAGGAAGCACTCGATCAGCCAGTCGTGCTCGAACGTCTCGACACCCCATGAGCGAGCCCGGTCGAGCCAGTGCTCGTAGAGATCAGGACCCGTCGGATGGGCGCGGTCGGCGTCGGTCCAGCAGTCGAAGTCGGCGAGCAGCGGGGACGACGACGAGAGGTGGCGGCAGTGCGTGACCAACGGTGGATCACCGAGCGCGGTCCGCAGCGCCTCGATGCCGTCGGGCAGCACATCTCGGCGCGGTTCCCACTCCATCAGGCCGGTCGGCGGTACTTCCCACGCGTCGGTGTCGAACGGACGGATGACCTCGTGCGGATAGAACCAGCTGTCGAGCTGCACGGCACCGACAGGGATGGCGCGCTCGCGCAGGTCGGTGACCGTGTCGGTGATCGTCGTTGGTGTGTCGCGGCCTGGCTCGGTCCGGTACCAGTAGGCCGCGCCGTTGTCGGTCCAGTACGAGATGCGCCGTCCCAGTTCGTCGGCGTCGACGGGCGGGCGTGCGGTGCCATGACGGTTGGTGACGAGTCGCGTGTAGCGATCGAGCGCGTCGCGCATCCCGCGCCCGGCGACGACGACGAGGCTGCTCGAGAATCCTCTGGGAACACCGTCGAGGTCGCCGTGCCAGCCCCACGAGATGCCTCGATCGAGCTGATCGGGGACCGGCACGGTGATGACCTGTTCGAAAAACGTGTCGAGCGGTCCGATGAGTATGCAGCGCCCATCGGGAGCGATCGCTGCCAGCGGCTCGACCACCGCGGGTCGCCATGGCATCAGCGTCCAGATCGCGAGATCAGATGCCGAGCGCACCGGCAACGCGAACTCGGTGTACTGGAACCCGACGCCGACGAGGCCGTCGGGTGCATCGCCGGGAAAGCGGTCGTTCGGCCGGAACGTCCAGCCGATCGATGGACGGTCGAATTGGCCCGTGGCGATGTCGTCGAGCGGCTCGGTCGCGCGCATGGTGACGACGAATGAGGGCTCACCGAACATCGGCCGGACGGTGGTGGTGACCCTCGGGTCGAGGGTGATCGGTTCGCCAGTGCCGAACCAGTCGGATTCGCTCCACCCGATGTGGAGACGGCCGTCGGCGTCGAGGTCGACCGCGAGGTTCTTCACGAGGCCGGGCACGGCACGCACCCTACCGGGGTGCCATGCTGACGGGCCGTGGCGACCGGACGTGAGTGGCGTGGCGAGGCATCGGCCCGGGCCGGGCTCGCGGGCAATCCGTCTGACGCGCTCGGTGGCGCCGCGCTGGCCGTCCCGGTGCCGTCGCTCCGGTGCACAGTGACGCTGCGAGCTGCGGATCGGCTGCGCGTGCGCGGGCCCGACGACGAAGGCGCGTGGCCGTCGATCGGCGCGCTCGAGGCGCACGCGAGCCGATTCGGACACGAGGGCGCCGACCGGCTGGTGACCGCTGCACTCGTCACTCTGTCGCGCCATGCGCGACGCCAGGGTCTCGCGCTGGTCGATGAGAACGAGGCGTTCGAGATCGAGTGGACGACCGGCATCCCGCGCTCGGTCGGCCTTGCCGGCTCGTCGGCCCTCGTCATCGCCACGATCCGCGCAGCGGCGGCCCGGTGGCAGCTCGACCTCACGCCGACCGTCGTCGCGTCGCTCGCCTTGACCGCCGAGCGTGACGAACTCGGGATCGGCGCGGGTTGGATGGACCGCGCCGTGCAGGCCCGCGACGCGCCGGTACTGGTCGACGCGCGCGACGAGTCGACGATCGACGGCGTCATGGTGCCGGCGATGACCGTCGTGCAGCCGAACCATGCGATCGAGATGATGGTCGCCTGGGATCCGTCCGCTGCCGCGCCGTCGGGTCGCCTGCACGGATCGCTCCGCGAACGCCTCGATGCGGGTGATCCCGGGTTGCTCCGCGATGTCGACGAACTGGTGGTGCAGGCGCACGCAGCGGCGGTCGCCTTGCAGGCCGCCGACATGATCGCCTTGGCGGTGGCGGTCGACCGATCGTGCGAGCTGCGTCGCAGTCTCGGAGCGCTCGACGCGTCGACAGCGGCTCTCGTCGAGGTCGCGCGTTCGGTGGGCGCGGCAGCCACCTCCGCAGGATCGGGTGGAGCGGTTAGCGTCGTCGTCGCCGCTGACCGGCTCGACGCGGTCGACCGTCACTTCGTCGACGCGGGGATCGCGACGACGCGCGTCGCGCTCGGCTGACGTGTCCCCGTAGGGCTGCTATCCCAGGACGACCGCGGTCGCCAGGTCGGGGAGGAGCACGCGGAACGTCGCGGGTGAGCGCTCGACGAGGAGCAGGCGACCACCCTCGGCCTCGGTCAGGCTTCGCGCCAACGCGAGACCCACGCCGTGTCCCGCGGGATCGGCATCGCGGCGCTGGAAGAGGGTGTCGGCGTCGCGTGTGATCGATCCCTCGTCGGCGACGGTCACGCTGAGGTGGCCACCGACGTCGTCGCTGACTGACACGTCGACCGTACCGCCTCCGTGGCGGTCGGCGTTCGACACGAGCACGTCGAGCACCTGGTCGAGCACCTGGCGGTTCACTCGGGCCGTCGGCGTACCGG
>JAYTFP010000234.1:0-4354 GCA_043734285.1 Acidimicrobiaceae bacterium | reverse complement strand
TCGCGCCGGTCTCGGCGACCGCATCCTTGATCGAGGCGAAGACGGGGATGCCGTCGACATCGGTGCCGGCCTTCTTCGGGCTGGTGCCGGCCACGACCTGGGTGCCGTAGTCACGGTTCAGGAGTCCGTAGTAACGGCCCTGGCTCCCGGTGAGTCCCTGGTACACGACCTTGGTGTTCTCATCGACGAAAATGCTCATCTCAGGCTCCTCAGCGCGCCGCGGCGAGTTCGACGGCCTTGCGGGCCGCGTCCAACATGGTCGGCGCCATCTGCAGGGCGTCGTTGAGATGGGGCTCGAGGATCGAGCGACCCTCGTCGGCATTCGTGCCGTCGAGCCGGATGACGATCGGCGCGTCGATGTCGACGCGGCCCAGCGCGGTGATGATGCCGTTGGCAACCTCTTCGCCGCGGGTGATGCCACCGAAGATGTTGATGAAGATCGACTTCACGCGGGGGTCGTTGTTGATGACCTCGAGGGCGCCCGCCATCACGTCCGCGTTCGCTCCGCCGCCGATGTCGAGGAAGTTGGCGGCCGCGCCGCCCGCCTGCTGCACGACGTCGAGCGTGCTCATCGCGAGACCCGCGCCGTTGGCGATCACGCCGACCGAGCCGTCGAGACCGACATACTGCAGGCCCTTCTCGTGCGCCGCGTGCTCGCGTTCGTCGCGCACCTGCGTGGCGTCGTACTGCTCGTACTCCGGATGACGAAAGACGCTGTTCGCGTCGAGGGTGACCTTTGCATCGAGCGCGTGCACTTCACCTGTCGGCTTGAGGATGAGCGGGTTGATCTCGCAGAGATCGGCGTCACCCTCGACGTACGCGGTGTAGAGCTTGCGCAGGATGTCGACCGTGCCCTCGGTCGCCGCGGGGTTCAACTTCGCAGCGGCGACCCACTCGCGGCACACCGACTCGGAGAGACCGTCGACCGGGTCGATCCAGATCTTCGCGATCGCGTCGGGGTTCGACTCGGCGACCGCCTCGATCTCGACGCCGCCCTCAGCCGACAACATGCCGAGGTGCTTCTTGGCCGAGCGGTCGAGCGTGAAACTCGCGTAGTACTCCTCGGCGATGTCGGACGCGACCTCGATCCAGATGATCTCAACGGTGTGTCCCTTGATGTCCATGCCGAGGATGTTCCCCGCGTGTTCGCGGACCTCCTCCGAGTTCGCGGCGAGCTTGATGCCACCGGCCTTGCCACGACCGCCCACCTGCACCTGCGCCTTGACGACCACCGGGTAGCCGACCCGATCAGCGATGGCGACCGCCTCGTCGACGTCGCTCGTCGCGTCGCCGGCCGAGACCGGGATGCCGTACGACGCGAAGAACTGCTTGCCCTGGTACTCGTACAGATCCATTCCCGGCTGCCTCCGCCTCGGTTCGAGCGGCGATACTAGGGAGGCCGCGCCCCGGCTCCCAATCCACGAACCTTCCGAACCCCTCCCGGAGCAGACCGTGCCCATCGAACGCCGCGACTCGACGACGCAGCTCAGAGCCGTCCTCATCGCCGTGGTGTCCGTCGTCCTCGCCGCTGTGCTCGCGGTTGCCGCGGTCCGGTCGTTCTCGAGCAAGGGCGCCTCGGTCATCAAGGCGCAGAGCGACGCCAGATTCTCCGTCGACATCGCCACTGTCTCGTTGAACGTCGCGAAGGGCGGTCCGGTGCTGTTCCCCGACGCGGGCACCGGCGGCCAGCGCCGCCCGATCTTCGTGTTCCACGAGGGATCCGACGACGAGAAGGGGTGGGTGGCCTACGTCGCAGTGCCACCCGGCGCGCCGAAGGACTGTTTCGTCAACTGGGACCGATCGGCGAAGCACCTCACGGCGTCGTGCACCGGAACGACCTACCCGCCCACCGGCGCGGGACTCACGACGCTGAAGACCGAGGTCACCAAGGACGGTCAGCTCCTCATCGACCTGGCGGGCGCGAAGGGTTAGGACGACAACTGGGCGGTGATGTCGGCCACCAGCGCGGGACGGAGCTTGCGGTCGCTCCACCGCCCGAGCATCTCGAGCGCCTTGACGAGCGCGAGCCGACGGTACCCCGCGCCGCGATCACCGACGAGCTCGATCTCGTCGACACCCGCGTCGCGTGCAGCCGCGCGGCCCGCCTCGGCGTAGAGCCGGTCGGCCCGCTGGAAGATGAACACCCAGCCCGGTTCGGCACGGCGCGCCAACGCCGCGAGCTCGGCGCTCCCCGTCCGCTCGAGCGCGTGGCGGATCATGCGCACCTGCGACTCGGCCATGTTCGACGCCCGCGACGACTCGCCGAACCGGTAGTAGTAGTTCGGGAGGCCGACCCGAACCGGACAGGACGGGATCTTCGAGAACACCACCTCGAGGTTGAAGGCGAGATCCTCGCCCGCGGACATCGACTCGGGATATCTGGCGCCGGACCGGTCGAGGAAGTCACGTCGGATCATCGGCGTCATCGTGCACTGCTGGTCGAGGTACCAGTTCGGCACGTCGATGCGATGGCTCCGCCCCGACCGCCACGTCGACCGCGAGACGAACCGGTGCAGCAACGACACCGCTCCGTGGGCGTCGACCGCGAAGCCGAGGCGGTCGTCGGTCATCACCTGCGTCTCGGGGAACTCGGCGGCCGCCCGCATGAACTCGGCGAGCCGTTGCCGCGCCCACAGGTCGTCTGCATCGGTCGGGCAGACCCAGACTCCTCGCGCCTCGTCGATGCCGCGGTTGCGCGCCGCCGAACGACCGCGGTTGCGATCCTGACGCACGAGCCGGACGCGATGGTCGTTCTCGGCGAAGGCTTCGACGACCGCCGCCGTCGAGTCGGTGGAGCCGTCGTCGATCACGATCACCTCGAGGTCGCGGTACGACTGGTCGGTGATCGAACGCAGGGTGGTCGGGAGGTAGGGCGCTGCGTTGTAGGCGGGCAGCACGACGCTGACCAGCGCCGGAGACTCTGACGTCACGAGGCGAACAGCTCGGCCAGGCGTTCTTTCTGGACCTTGTCGGTGCCCGTTCTGGGCAGCTCGCGGACCACCACGATCTGGCGGGGCGCCTTGTAGTGGGCGAGGTTCGCCTCACCCCAGGCGATGATCTCGTCGGGGGTGAGTTTCGACCGGCGCGCCAGGCGCACCGCAGCGACGGGCACCTGCCCGAGCTTGGGATCCGGCAGGCCGACTGCCGAGGCCTCGACGATCTCGGGATGTTCCTCGAGGACGGCCTCGATCTCGAGCGGGTACACCGAGTAACCGCCCGACTTGATCACGTGCTTGCGCCGCCCGCAGAAGACCACCGTGCTGAACGGGCCGACCCGCACCAGGTCACCCGTGCGCAGCCAACCGTCGTCGGTGATCGCCTCGGCGGTGGCCGCCGGCGCGTTCCAATAGCCCTTCAGGACCCCGGGGCCCTTGATCCAGAGCTCGCCCAGCCCGCCCATCGCGACGGCACGGTCGTGATCGTCGACCACCTTGAACCGATAGCCCGGGAGCCGAAAGCCCACGGTTTCGCCGACCCCCAGCTTGGAGAACGGGGGTGAGAACTTGGCCGCGACACCGCCGCCGACCTCGACCATCCCGTAGCCCTCGACGAACGCCGCTTCGCCGCGGGTGCCGATCAGCGGCAGCGTCGCCGAGGCACCGAATGCCTTGAAAGCACGGGCGAGCTCGGTCGGCATGACATCCGCGCCCGACACCCACACACGGATCGACCGCAGGTCGCGCTCGGATGCGCCGGCCTCGAGCATCATCCGGTACATCGTCGGCACCCCGACGAACCCGGTCGAGCGACGGGTCTCGATCGCATCGAGAACGCCGGTCGGGTTGAAGCGGGCCATGAAGTAGACGGGCATCGCCGCGGTCGCCAGACCCACCAGCGTGATGAAACCCATGATGTGCGCGACAGGCAGCGCGACGACGACCTCGTCACGGCGCAGGTGCGCGGGCCAGAGCGCGGCCAGTGACGACTGACCGACGAGCGCGCGGTGCGTCAGCTCTGCGCCCTTCGGCCGCCCCGTCGTGCCCGAGGTGTAGAAGAGCGCGGCGACATCGGAGGGATCGGGCGTTGCCGGGATGCAGGCAGGCGCGTCGAGCCGTAGCTCGTCGGGTGAGCGCACGACGAGGGACGCGCCGGAATCGACGATCACGTGATCGATCTCGGCCGCTCGCATCTGACGGTTGACCGGCGCCGCGAGTCCACCGGCGCGCGACACCGCGAGACAGAGGAGGAACTGGTCGTAGGAGTTCGCTGTCGCGAGCACGACAGGTTGTCCGGGCTCGATCTGCTCGGCGATGGCGTTCGACCACTTCGCGACGCGTTCGGCCGCCTGGCGATAGCTCAGCTCTTCACCCGTGCCGGCGTCGGTCGCGACGCGCCGCGCACCCCAGAGGTCGGC
>JAYTFP010000233.1:0-9146 GCA_043734285.1 Acidimicrobiaceae bacterium | reverse complement strand
CCGAACTGACTCGCCGCCGTGCCGCGCTCGAGGCGAAGATCGCCGGGCGCGCCGGGGCGACCGCCGAGATCGTCGACGCGCTGGCCCAAGCGCGGCGGGATCTCCGTCAGAACGCGGTCGAGGCGTACATCGCCGGTGGCGCGTCGGATCAGTTGAGCCTCGTGCTCACCTCCGAGGACCTGACCGAGGCCGCTGACCGGGTCAACTTCCTCGATCGTCGAACGGTCAACGCCGCGGATGCCATCGCCCGCTTCGAGCAATTGAAGAACGACAACGATCCCGAGAACGTCAAGCTGGCCGCGCAGCTCGATGCCCTCGATGCCGGGTTGGCCGACGCACGTGACGGGCTGTACCAGGCCACCGCCAACGAAGCCGACGCGGAACGCGCCGTCGCGCTCGAAGCGGCATCGCGGGCGGCCGCGGCGCGCGCTGCGGCAAGCCGCGCTGCTGCATCACCGACTGTGCCGCCCACCACGGTGCGCCCATCGGGCGCCGCGACGCCGACGCCCACCACTCGCGCGCCGACTGCATCACCATCGACGTCGTCGACGACCAGCGCGCCCGCGGCGCTCGGTTCGTTCACCGCGCCGTCGTGGTACCGACCGGCGGTCGGAGTGGGTCCGACTCCCGAGGGATGGGCCCGGTTGAGAGCATGCGAGTCGGGCGGCAACTACGCGAGTGTCAGCGGGAGCGGTCGATACCGCGGCGCGTACCAGTTCGACCGCTCGACCTGGGAGAACCTCGGTGGCATCGGCGACCCGGCAACGGCTCCTCCCGCGGATCAGGATCTCGCGGCCGCGGTGCTGTATTCGATCCGCGGCGCCCGGGCGTGGCCCAGCTGCGGGGGCTCTCTCGTCTGACCGTCCTATGCTCGTCTCGTCGCTGATGTGGCGACATCGGGGGGTGCACATGCAACGTCGTCGTCGGATTGCGATCGCCGCGGTGGTGCTGGTCGTCTCGGGTGGGTGCGCCTCGAAAACGACCACTACGAGTGGCGCGAACAGCGGCATCGACACCGGGCCGGCCGCGAAGCCGGCGAGCGCCGATCAACTGGCTGCCCTCGCCACCGCATTGAAGACGCCGTCGTGCGATGAGCTCGACACGTCGCACTGCCTGCTCCCGTTTCCGTCGAGCCGTTTCCAGGCCAAGGATTCGTCCACGCCGACGGGCGTGCGCATCCACCTCCCGCAAGGGCAGCTCGCGAACGACAAGGGCACCGCCCTCGATGTGACGGACTGGAACCGCAACGACGGCTTCAGCCCCGGCACGCCCATCCTGTTCAGCGCCCCGAACGTCGACCTGGTTGCCAGCAAGGCTCCGCCCATCGGTGACATCGGGCAGTCGCTCGGCGAGGCCTCCGCAACCGTGTTGCTCGACATGACGAGCAGCACCCGGCTGGCCCACTGGGTCGAGATCGACTCGAACGCTCCGGCCGGCAAGCAGCTCGTGATCGTGCGGCCCGCAGCGGCTCTGCCCGAGGGACATCGCATCGTGCTCGGCGTTCGGCACCTCGTCGACCACGCCGGAGCGGCGCTCGCAGCGTCGCCGGCGTTCACCGTGTATCGCGACAACCTCACGACCGACCTCCCTCCGATCGAGTCGCGGCGGCCGTCGATGAACGAGGCGTTCGGCGCACTCGACAGGGTCGATGTCGTGCGCTCGTCGCTCTTCCTCACCGTCGACTTCATCGTGGCCAGCGCAAAATCGCTGTCGGATCCGATCCTCACCATGCGCGACGACGCGTTCCGCCGGCTCGGCGACAAGGCTCCGACGTACACAGCCGACCCGGTCATCACGACCGGCCTGCCGAAGGGGATCGCCCGCCGGCTGACCGGCACGTTCTCGGTCCCCGTCTATCTCACCGACGGCGGCAAGCCCGGGTCGCGCCTCAACCGCGACGCGACGACCGGACTACCGAAGTTCGGCGACGGAGAGTGGAAGGCGAACTTCACCTGTCAGATTCCCCAGGTCGCACTCGACGCGGTCGCGGGCGCGACCCGTCCGGTCGTCTACGGGCACGGCCTGCTCGGCGGGGCCGACGAGTCGCAGAATTCGCAGGTCGCGAAGATCGCCTCGACCGACAACATGGCCTACTGCGCCACCGACTGGATCGGCATGAGCCAGAACGACCTCGGCACCGCGGCCTCGGTGCTCGGTGACTTGTCGCTCTTCCCCGAGATCCCCGACCGCACGCTGCAGGGCATTCTCGACACGCTCTTCCTCGGCCGTCTGATGATCCATCACGACGGGTTCGCGAAGGATCCGGCGTTCCAGAACAGCCACGGCGCGTCGATCCTCGACACCAAGGAGCTGTACTTCGACGGCAACAGCCAGGGGGCGATCATCGGCGGCGCGGCAACCGCGGTCGCGCTCGACTGGCACAAGGCGGTGCTCGGCGTGCCAGGGATGGACTTCGCGCTGCTGCTGTCACGCAGCGTCGACTTCTCGCAGTACTTCGCAATCCTGCGGAATGCCTACCCCGATCCGGTCGACCAGCAGATCATCTATCCGATCCTGCAGATGCTGTGGGACCGCGGCGAGACCAACGGGTACGCGCAACACCTGACGAAGGATCCGTACCCGGGCACCTCGGCGCACCGGGTGATCCTCGACGTGGCGTTCGGCGACCATCAGGTCAGTCAGTACGCGGCCGAGATGGAGGCGCGCACGATCGGTGCCCGTCTCCGCTCGCCGGCGCTCGCGGACGGTCGCAGCGCGGATCCGAAGCCGTTTTACGGGATCGAGACGATCGGGTCGTACCCGTACGACGGATCCGCTCTCATCTACTACGACAGCGGCGTGCTCGCGCCGCCGACCGGCAACGTCACCCCGGTGCAGTCAGAGGCGTACAAGGCACAGTGCGGCGCCATGACCAAGGATCAGCTCAAGGCCAGCGGTCCGTGTCACGATCCGCACGAGGATCCGCGCCGCGCGCCGCAGTCGATCCAGCAGAAGGACGGCTTCTTCCGCCCCGACGGCACGATCGCCGACCTCTGCGGAGCTCAGCCGTGCGCGACGAAGAACGAGCACGAGCTCGACTACTGAGGTCAGCGGCGCCCGGGTGTGACCAGTGGTTCTCGACTTGGCCGCCGTCGCGCCGGAAGCTCCGATTCCACGTTGCGCCGAAATTTGATCAGCGAGCGTCGAGTCTGATCTCGACGGCCACCCAAATTCGGCGGGAGGTGGAATGGCGGCATTGTCCCGCCGACCTTGGGCCACTCAATCGTCGGTCTCGTCGACGACGCCACTGTGTCGAACGAACACATGACCGGACCGAGCGACGGCGGGGCAGAATGCGGCGGTGAGCGACAACGAGCAGGATTACAGCCTGCGCCGAGTGTGCTCTGACCGGCCGAGTAGCGGCGCCGCCGGACTCGCTCGATCCGCAGCCGGTCACCATGCCTGGTCGAGTCGCCTGGGCGTTGGCAATCAGGACGATGGCCGAGTCACCGATCGAGGCGACTGGTCTCCTGCGCTCAATCGCCGGATACGACGCCCCTTAGCGTTCGGCCATGTGCGGCCTCGAGCACACGACGGTGAGCGCTCCTGACCAGCCGCGGGCTGAAACGTTCGCCAGACGATCGTGTGAGCCCGCGGCCGAGGCAAATGGTGCTGGCGTGGGTGGTGTGACGAGTCAGGTCGCGACGTCGAAGCGCGCCATGTCGGCGTCGAGCTTCGCCTTGAGCTGCTCGGCGAGCGCGCCGCGGATGTTGGAGCGGGTGATGCGGAACGCGTCGGGCTTGACCGTGTCGGCGAGTCGCTGGGCGACCGTCACGCTGTGGATCTCGACGCCGCCCATCTCGGTCGTCTCGTCGAGGAAGCCGGCCTCGACGGCCTCGTCGGGGCTGCACATCTGCGCGTGCTGGAGGCACCGGGTGAACCACTTCTTGGCGAGACGGTCGCGGCACAGCTCGACGGCGAACGCGGGGACCGGCATGCCGATCGCGACCTCGTTGAGGCCGATGTTGAAGTAGCCACGGGCCCCGACGCGGTGATCGGCGCACGTGGTGAGGATGCCGCCCATGGCCATCGCGTGACCCGTCACCCCGAGAACCACGGGGACGGGGCACATGTAGATCTTCAGCGCCAGCTCGGCCCCGCTACCGAGGAGTCGGCGGGCATCGGCGATGTCGCCGGTCATGATCTTGAGGTCGAAGCCGGCCGAGAACTTGCCCTCGCGACCGACGATCACGACCGCTTTCGCCGACTTCGCCGCGTCGTCGAGGGCCGCCGAGAGCGCGTCGATCAGCGTGAACGAGAGGGCGTTCGCCTTGCCGTCGTCGACGTTGATCACGGCGACGTCGCCGTCGATTCGGCCGGTGACGGGGCTGGCTGCGGGGCTGAGATCGGTCATGGCCACACACGATAGGTTGTTCGGGTTCTGGAGGGGAGAGCCGAACCGATGTCGATGTCGCGCCCAGTAGGCAAGCGGACCGCGGCCGGCATTGCGAGCGCGGCCGTTGCTCTGTCGGTACTGCTCGTGGTCGCGCCGCATCACGCGTCGGCGGGCCGCGACGGCGCTGCGCCTTGCGGCACACGCACCAGGTCGTGCGCCCTGCCGTATCCGTCGATGGACTGGCTGCGCGTCGATCGTTCGACGCCGACCGGCTTCCACGCGCAGATGGCGCAGGGTCTGATTCCCGACGATCTGGTCGCGCAGCTCGGTCCCGGCGCGCACATGACCGATGTCCTGTCCGACGCCGACGGGTTCTCGCCGCTGACCCCGGTGATCTTCGAGCTGCCGGCGCCGGTCGATCCCGCGTCGGTGCCGGCCGACGGCGGTGACATCGTCAAGGTGTTCGACCTGTCGACCGGAGCGCGCGTTTCGATCCGGGCCGAGATCTCGAAATTCGCGACCGAAGACTTCAAGCAGTCCACGGTGCTCCTCGCCTGGCCCGTGACCCGCTACGACTTCGCGACGCGTTACTTCGCCGCGGTGACCGACTCCTTGCACGGTGTCGACGGCAAGCCCCTCGCCGCAGACAGGGGCAGCGGCGCGACGGCGCTGGGTGGACGCGGCAAGCGCCATCGGCTGAGCGTGTGGACCCGGCTGCAGGCCGCGACGGTCGATCCGACCGGTGACTTCAACCACTACGTCTCGACGACCTCGTTCGTCACGCGCAGCAAGCCGAACGTCACCGACGACGTCGATCGGATGGCGGCCCAGGTTCGCAGCGACGACCATCCGATCAAGGACATCCAGGTCACGGCCCCATGGCTCGGCGGCGCAGTGAACGTCACCGGCAAGGTCCTGGTCACCGACTTCCGCGACGCCGACGGGATCATCCCCAACGACGGCACGGCCACGGGCCATCCGACGTGGATCGACTTCACCATGGTGGTTCCCGACCACGGCGCGACGCCCGCCGGCGCGCCGCTCGTGATCTACGGGCACGGGCTGTCGGTGTTCAAGGAGACCGAGCTGGTCGTCGCGACCGACAACGCGCGCCACGGCATCGCCACGATCGGTGTCGACGTGCCCGACCACGGTTCACGTGTGCTCGACGGCGGGTTCCTGTTCGACCTCGCGAACCCGAGGGATCTCGGTCGCCTGTTGTCGATGCCGTTACAGGGCGTGCTCGACGAGCTCTCGCTGCTGCTGTCCATCAAGACGCACTTCGCGACGCTCGACGTGCTGCCGCTGCGTTGGTGGGCGAACTCGTGGGGCGATGGCGTGCCCGAGCTCGACACGTCGCACGTGCTCTACGAGGGCACGTCGATGGGCGGCGTCCTCGGCCTCACATTCATGGGCCTGGCCCCCGAGATCGAGGGTGGCTTCCTCCAGGTCCCCGGCGCCGGCATCCTCGACGTCATCTTCCACTCGATCCTCTGGCAGCTCTTCAAGGGCGTCGCGCCGAACGGATCCTCCGTCGGTGACGCGCACGCGCTGCTCGGCGGCGCGCACATGCTCGTCGACCGCGCCGACGGCACGTACTACCTCGACCGGATCGCGGCGCACCACACGCCGCTCTACGTCGCCTACGCGGCGAACGACGGGGTCGTGCCCAACGCCGACACCGACCGCATCATCGCCCTGACAGGTCTGCCGCTGGTCGGCTCGCAGACCGCCGCGAGCCGGCCCGGAACGATCACGCGCCGGGTCGATTCGATGCCCGCGTCGGGCAGCGGTGCGCAGCAGATCCCGACCGACTATCTCGATGGAAACGGCTTGAAGCCGCTGCTGACGCACCTCGCGTTCACCCAGCCCGAGGCGCTGACCGCCCTCAACGACTGGCTCACGCAGCGGATGGCCGCCATCGGCGGGAAATAGTTCGGCGGTCCGCCGAGTTCTCCATTCGTGAGCTGCGGGGTACTCTCGCAGTGGAGGAGCCGACATGTCAGCCGAGAACACGCAGCTCGAAGAGAAGGTCAGCCCGTTCGCGCGTGAGTTGCCGATCATCGAGCTCACCCCCAGCGCGATGGAGACGGTGCTCGGTATCCGCGCCGGCGAGGACGACCCCGATTCGCTCGGCCTCCGCATCGAGATCACCGGCAACGCCGGTCCCGAGTACGCCTACGACCTGAGCTTCGACGAGCTCGACAAGGCCGAAGACGACGACGTCATCATCGAGGCCGGCGAGATCAAGGTCATCGTGCCGGCGGCGAGCGTCGACCGGCTACGCGGTTCGGTTCTCGATCTTCCCCGTGCGTCCGCACAGGGTGGGCTGGTGATCCGTAATCCCAATCGCCCCGATCCGCTCGAAGGCATCGAGCTGAACCTCGAGGGCACGATCGCCGAGCAGGTCGAGCAGTTGCTCGAGCAGTCGGTCAACCCGTCGCTCGCCTCGCACGGCGGTTTCGCCGCGCTGGTCGGCGTCGACGACGACAACAACGTCTACGTCACTATGGGCGGCGGCTGCCAGGGCTGTTCGGCGAGCGCCGCGACGTTGAAGGACGGCATCCGCCGGTCGATCACCTCGGCGATCCCCGAGGTCAAGGATGTCATCGACGCGACCGATCACGCCGCCGGCGAGAACCCCTTCTACAACTGAGTTGAGAGGGTGCGCCGAGAGGCGGCACGCGCCATGAAGAGAGCGCACAGTTGGCGAAGCCAGCGCCGGCCGCAGCCGTCAGCTGTCGCCGCCGATCGCACCCCAACGCGGACCGCACGAATCGCCAGGACCGATGTTCACGGCGCCGCTGACCACCGGGACAGTGCCCGCTGCGACGCCGTCGAGGAAGGTGTTCACGATCGCGGGATTGCCCTTGGCGACCATGTGCCCGCCGTCGGCCTCGACGCTGACGCGAGTCGTGCCTGCGTAGTTGCCGCTCACGGGCATGGTCAGCGTGACCGGGTCGAGCGCGAGGTCACCGAAGATCGAACCCCACTGCGGATTGACGACCGCGAGGTGCTGCACACCGGCCAGGTTGCGGGACGATTCGAGCGGTACACATCCGTCGTTCTTGCCGGCGAAGTTCAGCCAGTTGCCGACGACTGGATAATTCGCCGGATCATCCGCGTTCATGACCATCTCGAGCATCTGGTTCAACGGGTTGCGGATGTCGAGATCGCTCGAGTCGCCGATGATCGACTGGAACTGCAGGCGGACATCCGAGCGGTACGACGTCGAGTTGTAGAGGCCGCTGACCGACGCGCTCGACACGATCGCGTCGACGCCGGGCTTCATCGAGGTGACCAGCGCGACCGTCTGCGCGCCCTGGCTGTGGCCCGTGACGATCTCGGTCGCCGAATTCGTCGTGATCGCGCTGGGGGTCGACGCCAGCGAGGCGGGCAGGCTCAACTGCTCGAGCATCTTGAACAACACGAGGTTGTTCGCGCTCTGCTGCAGCGGATTGGTACGGGCGGACTCGGGGTTGAGCACGTTGTAGAAGAGGTTGCGGTCGTACACGTTGCCGTAGCCCTCGTACGAGTAGAGCGGGGCGATCGAACCGATCAGCGTGCTGGCCGACGTGCTCGAGAACGACCCGGTCGCGTCGACGCTGCCGCCGGTCCCGGCGATGAACGTCTGGATCGGCCAACCCGCGGCCGGAGCGGCATGGCACGGAATGCCGACGCCCACCTCGACGGTGCGCGTGCCCTGCTGGATCGCGTGGCCATCGGGGCCGATCGCGATCGACCCGCCGCCGTCGCGGTAGGGGAACGTGCCGACCTGGTACATCGGCAGGTCGATCCCTCCTCTCAGGATGGCCCGGGTGGTCGTGCCGCCGCACGCCTTCGTGACGGTCCACGTCGGCATCGGGACCGTGTGGTCGGCGACCGACGCGGCGAGCGCCTTCAGCTCACGCTGCGAATCCTGCGTGTGGTACACGGTGAACGCGACCAGATCTGACGCGCTCCACGACGTCGACGTCATCGCGGAGCGGACCGCGTCGCGCTGTGCGCGGAGTTGGTTCCAGTCGCTCTCCGACCGCGCCTTGCCGAAGAAGAACGGCTGGTCGAGCGCGGCGATCAGGGGAGCAGCGACGAGCGGCGCGCCCGTCGAGTCGTGGACACCCTTGGTGATGATCACGCCGTAGTCGGCATCTTGACGAAGAGGGAAGCCCGGATAGGGGAGCAGCGAGATCAGGTTCGCCGGTCGGTACTTGTCGGGCGTCTCGACCCGCACGACGACCGGGACGCGGTCGGTCGGATGCGCGAGGTCGACCAGCATGACCGGGCTGTCGCCGAGGATGCTCGCGGAGGGTGCCGGCAGGGTCGCCGTGTCGATCGCGCCGGTCGTCTGCAGGTAGACCGCCGAGCCCGTGCCGTAGTCCTTCACGGTGTTCGACGCGGCGCTCGCGAGCAGCGAGATCGCCAGGTTGTCGCCGCTGGGGATGCCGAGCATGTCGAGCGTGCCGTCGCCCTTCTTGCGAATGGCGTTGGGCCACGGCAGCGAGAAGAAGCCGTCGGTCCAGCCGGCGTTCATCCACACCGAGATCTGGCCCGGACCCGGGCCGACGCCACCCCCGTCGACAGGCGTACACGCCGCCGCCACGAGCGCCAGCAGCGCCACCCCGATGATCCCCAACCGCGTCCGACGTGCCGTCATCTCGACCCCCTGTGCGGGCTCCAGCGTCGCACGCGTGGCATGTCTGGCCAAAATGTCCGCGGCTCAGTCCTGATGGAGGCGGGGCCTCAGTCCTGATGGAGGCGGGGCCTCAGTCCTGATGGAGGCGGGGCCTCAGTCCTGATGGAGGCGGGGCCT
>JAYTFP010000232.1:0-2082 GCA_043734285.1 Acidimicrobiaceae bacterium | reverse complement strand
TCTCGCCACGCAGAACCCGATCGAGTCAGAGGGCGTGTACCCACTTCCCGAGGCGCAGCGTGACCGCTTCCTCATGAAGATCGTCCTCGGATACCCGAGTCCTCTCGAGGAGCTCGAGATCGTCAACCGCATGGGCGGCACACCACCGGTGGCCAGTCAGGTCATCACGATCGACGATGTCGCGACGCTCCAGCGCGCGGCGGCCGCCGTGACGGCCGACCGCAGCGTGGTCGAGTACGCGGTCAACCTCGTGCTGGCGACCAGGAACCCGCAGAACTACGGCCTCGGATCGCTCGGCCAGTACATCGAGTACGGTGCAAGCCCCCGCGCCAGCATCGGGCTGGTCCGCGCCGGACGCGCGCTCGCCCTGATGCGCGGGCGCTCGATGGTCGTCGCGCAGGACGTCTTCGACGTCGCGCCCGAAGTCCTCCGTCACCGGCTCGTGCTGAGCTACGAGGCGCTCGCGGCCGACGTCGACTCTGAACAGCTCATCAACCGCGTGCTGGCCACCGTGCCGGCACCGGCGCTGCACCACCAGTACTCGGGCGCCGGCGTCGACCCGTACTACCGCACGACGACCGACGCGCGGAGTTGGAGCGCCTGACGTGGCCCATTCCGACGAGCTCGGCACCCGCCGCGGCGAGAGTGTGCTGCGCGGCCTCGAACTCGACGTCACCCGCCGACTCGACGGCATTCTCCACGGTGACCATCGCGGGCTCGTGCCGGGTCACGGTTCAGAGCCCGGTGAGGCGCGTCCCTATCAACCCGGCGACGACGTGCGACGCATCGACTGGAACGTCACCGCTCGTCTGAACAGCACCCACATCCGCGACTCGATCGCGGACCGCGAGCTCGAGACATGGATCGTCGCCGACCGTTCGGCCAGCCTCGACTTCGGAACCGCCGACTTCGAGAAGCGCGACATCGTGTTGGCGGCCGCCGCCGGCGCGGGGTTCCTCACGATCCGGGGCGGCAACCGGGTCGGCGCGGTCATCGTCGACGGCACCGGCTGCACGATGGTGCCCGCACGTCAGGGTCGCAAACACCTCCTCAGCATCCTCAGCAGGATCGAGCGCGCCGAGCGCGCCGACGGGGTGCCTGCGCTCGACCTCGCCGACACGTTGCGTCGCACAGCGGCGATCATGCACCGACGCGGACTCGTGGTCGTCATCAGCGACTGGCTCGACGACCCCGAAGAGTGGCGCCACCCGTTGGCCGCGTTGGTCGTGCGTCACCAGGTGCTCTGCATCGAGACGGTCGACCCACGTGAGCTCGAACTTCCCGCGGTCGGGATGTTGACCCTGATCGACACCGAGACGGGGCGCACACGGGAGATCGACACGAACAGCCGCCAACTCCGTGAGCGGTACGCGGAGGCCGCTGCGATACAACGACGCGCGATCGAACAGGCGATCATCGGGTCCGGCGCCGACCACCTCCAACTCCGCACCGACGGCGACTGGGTCCTCGATCTGGCGCGTCACGTGACACGCGGCAAGCGCCGCCACGCGAACGTGTCGAGAGTCGCCCGATGATCCACATCCACCGGTTCATCGCTCCGGGCCGTCTCTGGCTCCTGCTCGCCGTCGCGGTACTGATCGGCGTGTACGTCGCCGTGCAGTTCCGCCGCCGTCCGTACGCGATGCGGTTCAGCAATCTCGACCTGCTCGACAAGATCGCGCCGAAGCGCCCCGGATGGAAGCGGCACGCGGTCGCCGCGGGATACCTCCTGGCGCTCGCGGCGATGGTCCTGGCCGTCGCCCAGCCCATTGCGAGAGAACGTGTTCCCAAGCAGCGCGCCACGATCATCCTCGCGATCGACACCTCGCTGTCGATGGAGGCGACCGATGTAGCGCCCACGAGGATCGCCGCCGCGAAGAAGGCCGCCGTCACTTTCGTGAAGTCGATCCCGAAGGCGTTGAACGTCGGACTTGTGTCGTTCGACATCACGGCGTCGCTGCGCGTGCGCCCGACGACCGACCGGGCAGGGGTCACCGATGCGATCAACCGCCTCGAGTTGCATCAGGGGACGGCGATCGGTGATGCGGTCGACGAATCGTTGCGCGCGATCCGCGAGGTCCC
>JAYTFP010000231.1:0-3767 GCA_043734285.1 Acidimicrobiaceae bacterium | reverse complement strand
GAAGGAGCGCGGCGTGTGCGTGCGGCACGACACCTATGACCACAACTACCCGCACTGCTGGCGCACCGACACGCCGATCATCTACAAGGCCGTGTCGAGCTGGTACGTCAAGGTGACCGACCTGAAGGATCGACTGGTCGAGACCAATCAGCACATCAACTGGATCCCCGGTCACATCCGCGACGGGCAGTTCGGCAAGTGGCTCGACGGCGCACGCGACTGGTCGATCGGCCGCAACCGATTCTGGGGCACGCCCATCCCGGTGTGGCGCAGCGATGACCCCGCCTACCCGCGCGTCGACGTGTACGGATCGCTCGACGAACTCGAGCGCGATTTCGGCGTGCGTGTCGACGACCTGCACCGGCCCACGATCGACGAACTGGTCCGTCCGAACCCCGACGATCCGACCGGTCGTTCGATGATGCGGCGCGTGCCCGAGGTGCTCGACTGCTGGTTCGAGTCGGGGTCGATGCCGTTCGCGCAGGTGCACTATCCCTTCGAGAACAAGCAGTGGTTCGACGAGCACAGCCCCGCCGATTTCATCGTCGAATACATCGCTCAGACCCGCGGCTGGTTCTACACACTCCACGTACTGTCGACCGCGTTGTTCGACCGACACGCGTTCTCGAACGTGATCTGTCACGGAGTCGTCCTCGACTTCGAGGGACGCAAGCTCTCGAAGAAGCTGCGCAATTATCCCGACCCCACCGAGGTGTTCGAGACGATCGGGTCTGATCCGCTGCGCTGGTACCTGATGTCGTCGCCGATCCTGCGCGGCGGCGACCTGCGCATCGACCGCGACGGCGCGGGCATCAGCGATGTGGTGCGCCTCGTGGTCAACCCGATCTGGAACGCGTACTCGTTTTTCACCCGTTACGCGAACGCTGACGGGTACGTCGCGCGAGAACGCGCGGATGCAGAGGGATTGCTCGACCGTTACATCCTCGCCAAGACAGCGACGCTGGTCGCGTCGGTGACCGAGCGTATGGACGCCTACGACATCGCCGGCGCGTGTGCCGACATCACCTCGTTCATCGACGCGCTCAACAACTGGTACATCCGCCGGTCGCGCGAGCGCTTCTGGTCGAGTGGCGAGTCGCCGTCGAAGACCGACGCCTACGACACCCTCTACACCGTCCTCGTCACGCTGTGTCGAGCCGCGGCGCCGTTGCTGCCGCTGATCACCGAGGAGATCCACCTCGGGTTGTGCGGCGGCGTGAGCGTGCACCTCCACGACTGGCCCGACGCGACGCAGTTCGTCGACGACCCCGAGCTGGTGGCGTCGATGGATCTCGTGCGCGCCGTGTGCTCGGCTGCGCTCGGACTCCGCGAGGATCACGGCCTTCGCACGCGATTGCCGCTGGCGCGACTCACGATCGCCGGCAGCGATTCGGGACGCCTCGCCGGATTCACCGATCTCGTCGCTGACGAGGTCAACGTCAAGACCGTCGAATTGAGCGACGATGCCGGTCGGTTCGCCGAGTTCGTGTTGCGTCCCAACGCCAAAGCGCTCGGGCCGAAGTTGGGCGGCGACGTGCAAAGCGTCATCAAGGCGGCCAAGGCAGGCGAGTGGACAGCGCTCGACGACGGTCGCGTCGAGGTCGCGGGTCAAACGCTCGCCGAGGGTGAATTCGAGTTGGCGCTGCAACCCGTCGAAGGCACCGCCGCGGCGGCAATCGCCGCGTCGAAGTCGATCGCCGCGCTCGACCTCGCACTCACTCCAGAGCTCGAGGCCGAGGGACACACGCGCGACCTCATCCGCGTCGTGCAACAGGCGCGCAAGGAACGCGACCTCGACATCACCGCACGCATCGCTCTGCGGCTCGCGTTGCCGGTCGATCTCGAGGCGTCGGTCCGGGCCAACGAGTCGCAGCTACGCGACGCGGTGTTGGCCACCGCCGTCGAGTACATCGACGGGTCGAGTCTTCCCGAGTCGCAGCACCGCGCCAGCGTCGGGGCGGTTCCAGTGGCGTTCGCCTTCGACGTCGTCTGAACTGCTCGTCCTCGTAGGTCATTCGACCCATTTCCGGCCGGCCAACGCGCCGCTCACGACGCAAATTCGGGCGTCCCATCCAGACTGTGGTGTGACATCGCTCCCCCCCGGCACGAGGAGACGCACCGCGCTGATGGCCATGGTCGCACTCGCGGTCGGCATCGTCATCGCCGGCGCGTTCTTCGACCGGTCGCGGGCGATCTCAGTGGTCACGCCGCAAGCCGGCCCGGCCGGTCCGCTGGTGACGGGCCATCGCGACGGCGCGCTCGTCAAGACCGTCACGGCGCTGAGCAGCGTCGAGATCAACGGCGAGACGAAGCTCCTCTTCGAAGCAGATCTCTCGCACCCGGTCGAGTTCGGCGTCGGCTACACCGAGGGGCAGTGGTCATCGGTCAATGTGTCGAACATCGGTCAGGTGACTCGGCTCCTGTCGATGACCGACGCGACCCAGAGCCACGATCCGGTCGAGATCGCAGCGGCACAGGCGGCGCTGTGGCACCTCAGCGACCGGTTCGAGCTCGATCGATCGGCGGGCGCCAACGACGAAGCCGTCGTGTCGCGCTACGACCAGCTCACGCAGGATGCGGTCGCTCATCCCGAGCCGGCGGAGGCACGAGCAACCATTCGGATCGGCAGCGATGACACCCGGGCGATGCTCGGCGACACCGTGAAGATCGAGGTCAGCGGCGACGCGGCGACACCGTGGTCGATCGAACTGAGCAACTCGTCGGCGATCGCACATCCGATGGGAACGTTCGCACTGTGTGACACGGCGCGGGTCATCACCGCGATGGCGGCGCCGGGAACGATATGCGTCTCCTCGTCGGGTTCGGCGACGTTCGCGACCGACCTGATGCTCCGCTCGGCGTCGAGATGGACGAACGAGGGACGCGTGTTCCGTCGCGACGGTCGTCGCAGCCTGATCATGGCCAACCGCGTCGCCCATCAGACGACCGCGACGGCGAGCATCCACTGGGAGACGACGAAGTAAGTTCGGCGCCCATGTCGCCGCAACACCTCTCGCTCGACGAAGCCGTCGCGACGTTTCGCCCGGTCGATTCGCTCGGGCTCCCGTTGGGCCCCGGCCAGCCCGTCGCCCTCATCCACGCACTCGGGGCCCGCACCGACTGGGAGCACTTCGAGGTGGTGGGAGCGATGTTGGTCGACTTCTACGAGTTGTTCGATCGACCCGGCGTCCATCTGTCGTCGTTGTTCTACGGGCCCGCCGAGCGCATCTACCGCGATGCCGGCGCGTCGATCGACTTCATCCCCGCCGACTTCCGACGGTTCGCTCCGGTGATGCAGTCGCGCTGTCCACGAGTGATGGCGACGGTCGCGACGCCACCCGATGCGGATGGCTGGATGAGCCTGTCGGTGCATGCGGGGGCCACGGTCGACGAACTCCACCGGGCGGGCGCCGACGCGGCTCGGACGTTGATCGTCGAGACCAATGCGCACTTTCCTCGCACGTTGGGCATCAGCGACGAGCACCCGCACCGATTGCACGCCGACGAGGCCGACATCATCGTCGTGAGCGACCGTCTGCCGGTCGAGCTGACCGATCCGCCGGTCGGCGACGTCGAACGAGCCATCGCGGCTCACGCGTTGACGTTCATCCACGACGGATCGACGCTGCAGACCGGGTTCGGGGCGGTTCCCTCGACGATCGCCTCGATCCTCGCCGAGGGGGCGGGCGGCGGATACGGCGTGCATTCGGAGATGTTCACCACGGGACTCATGCGTCTGCACCAGGCCGGCAAGGTCACCAATGAGC
>JAYTFP010000230.1:0-3048 GCA_043734285.1 Acidimicrobiaceae bacterium | reverse complement strand
CCTTGGCCAGACCGCGATCCATGAGCGCTGCGACGTCTTCGTCGAGCGCCGCGAGGAAGAGCGCCTCTTTGTTGGGGAAGTAGGCGTAGGTGACCGTGCCGCCGACCGACGCATCGCGGGCGATGTCGGCGACAGCCGTCGACCGGTAGCCCTCGCGACCGAAGCGGGCGATGGCCGCGTCGAGGATCGCCCGGCGGGTCTGCTCACCCTTCGTCGGGCTCGTGTCGTCCTGTGCCACGCCACAGATCTTAGCAGATGAGGGATTGAGTCAAACACTCAAATCGTCTAGGGTGACGACCGATGACCGAATCGGGAGGAAACCCCTTCATGAGCCAGTCCAGCAACCCCGACCGCAATGTGCCCACTCGACGGATGTCGTTCGAGGAGTCGCTCGCCGACCTGCCTCGTCATTTCGCCGCAGAGGGCGACCTGATCCTCAGCCACGTCGCCGCGTCGATGTCAGCGGTGTTCCCCGACGGCGAAGACTTCTTCGTCCGGTCAGTGCGCCACTACCGCGACCAGATCACCGACCCCGTCCTCAAGCGTCAGGTCGCCGGCTTCATCGGCCAGGAGGCGATGCACGGCCGCGAGCACCGCGCACTGAACAACCGCCTCGATGAGCTCGGCTACCCGGTCAAGCGATTCGAACGGCTGACGAAGCGTGGCCTCGCCATTCGCACGCGACTCGCACCGTCGATCGCGAACCTCGCGGCGACGGCCGCGCTCGAGCACTTCACCGCGACCCTTGCGGAGATGTTGCTGACCGACGAGAGCGCCCGCGCCGAGTTCGGGCACGAGGGCCTCGCGCATCTCTTCCAGTGGCACGCCCTCGAAGAGTCCGAGCACAAGGCGGTCGCGTTCGATGTCTACCGCGCCGTCGGCGGCAGCGAGCGGACGCGGGTCTGGACGATGAAGGCGATCCGGGTCGGGTTCGTCATCGGCATGTCGGTCCAAGTGCTCATCTCCCTGCTCGGCGACCGCGACACCTACCGCCGCGGCAACCTCCGCCGCAGTTGGCGCAACCTGAAGAAGTCGCCGCTGATGCGCCGCGAGATCTGGGATCAGCTGTGCGAGTACGACCAGCGCGACTTCCACCCCGACGACCGCGACACCACGCAACTCGTCGAGCAGTGGCGAAGCGAGCTGTTCGGCGACGAGGGCACGCTGAACGACCTGCTCGTCGGCGCGACCACCGCGGGATGAGCGAGCACCTCGACGTCCTGATCGTCGGCGCGGGGCTGTCGGGCATCGGCGCGGCGCACTACATCCAGACCGAGTGCCCCTGGGCGTCGTACGCGATCTTCGAGGCGCGCGACGCCATCGGCGGCACCTGGGACCTGTTCCGCTACCCGGGGATCAGGTCCGACTCCGACATGTTCACGCTCGGCTACTCGTTCCGTCCGTGGGACGGAGAGAAGGCGATCGCCGACGGGGCTTCGATCCTCCAGTACATCAAGGACACGTCGACCGAAGCGGGCATCGACGACCACATCCGGTTCCGCCACCGCATCACCCGCGCCGACTGGGCGACCGACGACTCCCGCTGGCACATCACGGCCGAGCGCGTCGACGCGGCACATCCGGAGGGGCCTGCCGAGACGATCGCGCTGACCTGCGGCTTCGTGTTCTCGTGCAGCGGTTACTACCGCTACGACCACGGCTACCAGCCCGACTTCGCGGGGATCGACCGGTTCGCCGGCACGGTCGTGCATCCCCAGCAGTGGCCGGAAGATCTCGACTACGCCGGCAAGAACGTCGTCGTGATCGGCAGCGGCGCGACCGCGGTCACGCTCATCCCGTCGATGGCAGAGACCGCAGGTCACGTCACGATGTTGCAACGCTCCCCCACCTACGTCGTGTCGCTCCCCGCGAAGAACCCCGTGATCAACTTCATCCGACGCGTGCTGCCCGGCCCCCGATCCGGCCGTGCGATCCGCTGGATGATGGCGCTCGGCACGCAGGCGTCGTACCAGCTCAGCCGTAGTTGGCCCGAGCAGATGAAGCGCATCCTGCGCAAGGGCGTCGAGCGTCAGCTGCCCGCGGGCTACGACATCGACACGCACTTCACCCCTCGTTACAACCCCTGGGACCAACGCCTCTGCGTCGTGCCGAACGGCGATCTGTTCAAGGCGATCCGCAAGGGATCCGCATCGGTCGTGACCGACCACATCGAGACGTTCACCGAGACGGGTCTGAAGCTCGAGTCGGGCGTCGAGCTCGCCGCCGACATCGTCGTGACCGCGACCGGGCTCGAGATGCTCTTCATCGGCGGGATCGAGCTCACGGTCGACGGCGAGAAGGTCGACGTCGCCGAGCGACTCACCTACAAGGGGATGATGCTCGAGGGCGTGCCCAACTTCGCGCTGGCGTTCGGCTACACGAATGCGTCGTGGACGCTGAAGTGCGACCTCACGTGCAACTACGTGACCCGCCTCCTCAACCGTCTGCACGACACCGGCATGGGCCAGTGCACCCCGGTCAACAGCGACCCGTCGGTGATCGCACAGCCGCTGCTCGGGCTGTCGTCGGGCTACATCCAGCGGGCCGCCGACACGTTTCCGAAGCAGGGCACCCGGTTTCCGTGGCAAGTTCACCAGAGCTATCTGCGTGACTACCGCGCGCTGAAGCTGACCGGCATCGATGATGCCGCCATGGAGTTCTCCCACCCGATCCGACACGCGGCCGCGGTCGCGGCGACTGCACCCAGGAGCTGACCGATCATGAAGCACTTCAACGGCCGCGTGGCCGCGATCACTGGAGCCGGGTCCGGCATCGGCCGGGCGCTCGCCGAAGAGCTCGCCCGCCGCGGCGCGAACCTCGCACTCGCCGACATCGACGAGGTCGGACTCGCCGAGACGGTCGCGTTGTGTGAGGGCTCCGGCGTCAAGGTCGCCTCGCAACAGCTCGACGTTGCGGATCGCGACGCTGTCTACGCGTGGGCCGAGGCGGTGGTCGAGGAATACGGCACCGTCAACCTCGTCATCAACAACGCCGGTGTCGCACTGGCCGCGACCGTCGACGGCATGTCGTACGACGACTTCGAGTGGC
>JAYTFP010000229.1:0-2074 GCA_043734285.1 Acidimicrobiaceae bacterium | reverse complement strand
AGGTCCGTCCCGACGTCGTCGTGCTCGACGACGGGCTCGGCGAGCGTCTGCTCGGCTCGACCTCGCGCCGGCCGGTGCGCGTCGTACGCCTCAACCCCGAGCCGCCGACCTTCCTGCACTTCGAGCCGACGCCGCTCGATCACGGTGACGTGACCATCGTGCCGCCGTCCTCGACGCGCCGCCCGACGGTGGGCCGCGTCATCGACGACACGCTCGCGCTCGATCTGGCCGACATGCGACGACTCGGCACCGACGATGCACGCCGTGCCACGCGCCAACTTCACGCGCTGCCGGTCGACGTGCCGCTGGTGGTCGGCTGGGGCGACGACGGATGGCTCGACGGCCCCGACCTGTTCGTACGCGCGCTCTGGGCGCTCGAACACCGCCACGGTGTGATCGCACACGGCGTGTGGGTGGGGCTCGGTGTCGATCCGCACGAGGTCGAACGACTGCGGATGGAGGCCGATCGCTGCGGCGTCGGCGACCGCTTCCACCAGCGCCCGACCATCACGCCCGCGCTGAAGGTGTGTGGTGACGTGGTGTTCCTTCCCTATCGGAGCCCGGGCGACCGTCTCGACCTGCTCTGCTGCGTCGCAGGTGGCTCTGCACTCGTGACGTTCCCGGTCACCGACGTCGAGGCCGACGCGGTGGCCATCGTGCCGCATCTCGACGTCGAGAGAGCAGCGGACGAGATCGTCGCCTTCCTCGAGGGCGACCGCGCCACGAGGTGGCGCGACTCGCTGCGCCTGGTCGATGCCGGAGGTTTCACCGAGTATTTCCTCGAGGTCGTGCGGAGCATCGCGTGACGCGGCGCTGGCGCGTCGCGGTCCACGCGCTCGACCGCACCGGGCCGCCGATGCTCGCGCTGTCGTTGGTCCGCTGGATCCGATCCGTCCACCCGGCCGACGACATCGAGATCGTCGCCTTCCGCGGTGGCGAACTGGTCGACGAGGCGAGCAAGTGGTCGTCGGTCGAAGTCGTGCTCGACCACCACGAACCGTGGGCGCACGCCTGGCCCGATCCGTTGCGTCTCGAGGCGTTGCGCGCCCGCTTCGCGGCGTTGCCGTCGCCCGACGCGACGGTGCTGGTGAGCGTCTCGGCGTGTCAGGTCCTGCAGGTGCTGCCCGATCGGGGCGAGCCGTTGGTGGCCTGGGTCGTGGAGACAGGTGAGGACCTGCACTGGCTCGACGGCCCGATCCACGTGCTCGATCGCACCGATGTGTGGCTCGCAGGATCCGAGGCCACGGCGTCCGAGCTCGCGGTGCGGCTGCCGCGCACCGCCGCCGTGTCGTTGGCGCCCGAGTTCATCGAGCCGCCCGCGGAGGTGTCGGCCGACGCCGTTGCCGCGTGCCGCGTCGCGATGGGCGCAACGGGCGACGACGTGCTGGTCGTCGGCGCGGGCATCGGGACGCACCGCAAGGCGCCCGACCTGTTCCTCGAGACGGCGCTCGCCCACCATCGACGCGGCGGCCAATGGCGCTTCACCTGGATCGGCGGTACGGCTGATCCGATGATCGAGCCACTCCGACGCGAGGCCGAACGGCTCGACATGTCGTACCTCCGGTTCGTCGATCCCGTCGTCGACGTCGGTCCGTCGTTCACCGCGGCCGATGTGTTCCTGCATCCGGCTCGCCTCGACTCGTTTCCCCTCGTCTGTCTCCACGCGGCTGCGGTCGGCACACCTGTCGTGGCGTTCGACGGCGTCGGTGGGGTGCCAGAGATGTTCGGCGCCGATTTCGTCGGCGCGCCGTATCCCGACGTCGAAGGGCTCGCCGACGCGCTCGGTTCACTCGCGGACGTCGCTCGCCGCGCGTCGCTCGGGTCGTCGCAACGCGCCCGCGTCCTCGATCGGTTCACGTCGATCACGGGTGCACCCACCGTGTTCGGTCATCTCGCATCTGCGGCACGGCTGGTCGCGTGACGCGGCCCCTCCTCGTCATCGCTCACGAGGCGACCCGGACCGGCAGCCCCGCGGTGCTGCTGCGGCAGCTCGCGTTCGTGCGCGGTCGGATCGATGCGCCGATCGCCGTCCGGCTGCTCGCCAGCGGTCCGCACGAAGCCGACCTGCTGGCGA
>JAYTFP010000228.1:0-2397 GCA_043734285.1 Acidimicrobiaceae bacterium | reverse complement strand
GGGGAGGTGGCCATTTCTCCGGACTCCCACCTACGGTGACGCCATGGCGATGGCTGAGCGACTCCAGCTCTCTCCCGAGCGGTATCGCACCGTCACGCTGGCCGCACTCCTCGCCATCTGCGGAATCGTCGTGACCGGCGCGGGCGTCCGCCTCACCGGATCAGGCCTCGGTTGCACGAACTGGCCGAAGTGCGACGACCGGGTCACGCCGCCGCTCCAGTTCCACGCCATGGTCGAGTTCATCAACCGGATGATCACCGGGGTCGTGTCGGTCGCCGTGATCGTGGCCGTCCTCGGCTCGCTGGTTCGGCGACCCCGACGGCGCGACCTGCTCTGGTGGTCGCTCGGTCTCGTCGGCGGAGTCGTCGCCCAGATCGTCTGGGGCGGGGTCACGGTGCTCTCGCATCTCAACCCGGCCGTCGTGTCGGGACACTTCCTCATCTCGATGGTGCTGGTGTGGAACGCGGTCGTGCTGCACGACCGCGCCGGCCGGCCGGGCGACGTCGCCGTTGCGACTCGCGATCGGCTCGGGCGACTGGCGATGGTCACCGCGTGCTGGGCGGCGGTCGCCTTCGTCACCGGACCCCTCGTCACCGGCACGGGCCCCCATGCCGGCGACGCGACCGACCCGAGGGTCACGCGGTTCGACTTCGACCTGCTCACGATCGCCCGCGTGCACAGCGCGTTCATGTGGGTACTGGTGGCGCTGATCACCGCTACCGCGATCGTCGCCCACCGCTCCCCCACCTCCGAGCGCGCGCGACGCGCGGCTCGCCTGTTGCTCGTGGTCGTGGTCGCGCAGGGCGCCGTGGGGTACACGCAGTTCTTCACCGGCGTGCCGCCGTGGCTGGTCGCGATCCACGTCGCGGGCGCGACCGCGGTGTGGGCGCTGACCGTGCGCCTCGCACTCGTCTCGGGCGACGCAGCAACTCCGATGGCGGGCGCGCGATGAACGATCCGATGATCGTCGAGCCCGACAGCCCGATCGGTGTACTCGACCCGTCGACGCGCACCGATCTCGATCGACCGTGGGTGGTGCTGGTCTGGAACGACCCCATCAACACGATGGAGTACGTCGTGCTCGTCTTCCAGAAGCTGTTCAGCTACTCGAAGGCGAAGGCGACCGAGCTCATGCTGGATGTGCATCACAAGGGTCGCGCCGCGGTGAGCCACGGCACGCGCGAGAAGGCGGAGAGCGACGTGTTCCGCCTCCACGAGTACGGACTCTGGGCCACGATGCAGCAGGACGATTGAGGCCCCCGCGATGAGCGACCACGATCTGTTGTTCGGATACGACGAGGACCGGCGGTGGATCTGGGCCGACGACGGCGACGGTTGGGTCATCGACCTCCCCGCGTCGGCCGCGCTGCTGCTCGACCGCGCAACGTCACGGGGTTCGACCGCGCGGAAGTGGCTCGCCCGTGGTGTGGTGCTCGAGATCGGCGACGGTGAGACCAACCGATCATTCGGCCGCAAGGAGATCGGCGAGCTGTTGATCGAGGCAGCCGAGCCGCTCGTCGGCCTGACCACGGGGTCGTCGATCGACGACGACCGCCTGCCTGTCCTGGCGCATGGTTCGGCGTTGCTCGCCGCGCTCCTCAACGCGATTGGCCAGCCCGAGGATCCGGACGCGCCGCCCGATGCCGAGTTGAGTGCCGAGGTCGACGTGCTCGCCCGATTCTGCGACGAGTGCGACGCAGCCGCGTCGCTCCGCGTCCAACCGCGACGCGACGCGACGTTCCGGCTCCGGTGGCGAGAGCTCGATCGTCAGATCGTCGATCAGTGCGCTGTCACGCTCGAGGACGTCCTCGCATCAGGAGCGATCGAAGGTGACGCGGTCCGTCTCTTCCCGTCGGCCCACGCGGGCGACGAGGAGCGAAACGACGAGTGGCACGCGCTCGCCCACGACTCGCTCGTGAGCAGCAAGCTCGCGGCCCTGGCGGTGATGCGCGAGCTCATGGCCGGCACGTCGTGCAACGAGACCCAACTCATCGCGATCGTGCAGAGCCTCAACAGCATCCGCCTGATCCTCGGCACCCGGCTCGACGTCGACGAGGAGGACGGGCCGCGAACCCGCGGCGACGACGAGAGCGATGCCGAGCGCTACACCTACCTCGGGTACCTGCAGCACGGCATCGTCGACGCGCTCGCGACGGTGTTCCCACCGACCTGACCGAGCCGTACGCCCCGCCGGGTCAGCACAGCGCCTTTGCCTCGGTGACCAGGCCGCGAACCCGGCCGAGGATCGACTGGTCCTCGGTGGTCAGGTCGGACGCGGAGAGTTGCGTCACGACCTTGGTCGACACGCACCAGGCCTGCTCGCGACTGAGTCCGCCGCGGATCAACGACGCAGCGACCTCGAGGCGGGTGAACGGGTAGTTCATCGCATCGTTTGAT
>JAYTFP010000227.1:0-6213 GCA_043734285.1 Acidimicrobiaceae bacterium | reverse complement strand
TCAGCGGGAGGCGTTCGACCTGGCCGACCGTCAGGTTGACGATCTCCGCCAGGCGCATACCGGCGAGTCCGAGCCGCAACACGATTTCATCGCGCAGCCCGACGATGGTGCCGTCCTGACAACTGGCGACCAGCTGACCATACGCCTGGTCATGGGTCAGCCAACGGCCGGGGTGTTTCGCCTGCACCTTGCCGAACGTGCGGCGAAACGTGCGCAGCGGCGAGTCGGGGTCGCGCAGGTGCTCGGCCGGGTTGTCGACGATGTGACCGTGGCGCTGGCACCAACGCAGGAAAGTGCACACTTTGGATGTCCGCTGATACACGGTGTTGTTCGCCGGGTTACCCGACGTGCACCATGCCAACAGGTCCGACTCGGTGAGCTGGCACGGGTGATACCGAGTCGTCCAGCGAAACAGGTGCGCCAGCGTGCGCCGATAGTCGAGCGCCGTCTTCGGGTTCGAGTAGCGCCGGACGAAGTCGTCCAACAGCGCCGCCAGTTCACCCCGGTCCGCCGAACGGCGGACCAGCGGTATTAATACCGCTTCTCTTTGATCTTGGCCGACTTACCGACCCGATCGCGGAGGTAGTAGAGCTTGGCGCGCCGCACGTCACCGCGGGATACGATCTCGATCTTCGAGATCGTCGGGGAATGCACCGGGAAGGTGCGCTCGACGCCGACACCGAAGCTGAGCTTGCGGACGGTGAACGTCTCCTGCAGGCCGCCGCCCTGACGACGGATCACGGCGCCCTGGAAGACCTGGACCCGCTCGCGAGTGCCCTCGACCACGCGCACGTGGACCTTGAGCGTGTCGCCCGGCGAGAACGCGGGAATGTCGTCACGAAGACTCGACTGGTCGACGAGATCGGTCGGCTTCATGGCGAGGGGCTCCTGGGGTCGAAAGAACGGGGGCGTCGAGGTGGCTGCGGACAGCGGGACGCGAGTCGGAGATGATACTCGCGGCCCCTCAGAGCGTCGATTCGTCGCCTAACGTGCCGTCGATCAGCGCACGTTCGTCGTCGGTGAGTCCACCCCGCCGCTCGATCAGATCGGGACGGCGACGCTCGGTCGCCGCCAACGCCTGTGCATGACGCCAACGGGCGACGAGTCCGTGGTCACCGGATCGCAGTACCGGCGGCACCTCCCACCCGAGGAACTCGGCCGGGCGGGTGTACTGGGGATACTCGAGCAGCCCCGAGGTGAAGGATTCGTCGAGCGCCGAGTCGGCATTGCCCATCACACCGGGCAACAACCGGACGACCGCCTCGATCACCGCCATCGCGGCGACCTCTCCCCCGTTCAGCACGAAGTCGCCGAGTGACAGCTCACCGTCGCAGAGGTGCCGGCGGACCCGGTCGTCGATGCCCTCGTATCGACCGCACAGCAGCGAGAACCCCTCGCCCTCGGCGAGCGCTTCCGCCCTGGCCTGATCGAAGCGATCGCCTCCCGGCGTCAACATCAGCAACGGTCGAGGCGGCTCGGCGGCCTCGACGGCAGCGAAGATCGGTTCGGCCATCATGACCATCCCGGCTCCGCCGCCGAACGGGGCGCCATCGACCGTGCGATGTGCGTCGGTGGTGAAGTCGCGTATGTCGTGCGTGCGCAGGTCGAGCAGGTCACGATCGCGGGCCCGGCCCATCAGACTCTCCGACGCGAACTGCGTGATCATCCCGGGGAAGATCGTGAACACGTCGATACGCACGGCGGTCAGGCCTCGTAGAGCTCGAAGAGGCCGTCGGGCACCTCGACCGTGACGACGCCGTCGATGAGCCCACCGACAACGAAGGTCAACGGCACGAGGGCGCCCGAATCGAGCACGAGGAGATCGCTCGCGGGGTTGTCCTGTACGGCGGTGACCAACCCTCGATCGGTGCCGTCGACCTCGACCACGCGGGATCCGATCAACTCGTGGACCCACAACGCGTCGGGGTCGTCGATCGGGGCGGCACGCAAGACCACGCCGCGCCACGTCTCCGCGGCCTCGCGTGTCGCGACGCCGTCGAAGACGACCAACCAACGTCCCTGGTGGGGCCGCGAGGTCGAGACGGTCAGCACACCGCGATCGGTCGACAGCTCGGCGCCGACCGACAGTCGCTCGGTGCGGTTGCTGACCAGATCGACGAGTACTTCCCCGCGTAGGCCGTGCGCCTTCACGATCCGTCCGACCTCGAGCAGGTCGGTCGCTCCCGGAGTGGCGTCAGTCAACGAATTCGACGTCGACCTCGACGCCGTCGCGAGCTGCCGCGGCGCGGCCGATCGCGCGGATGGCGTTGGCCACCCGTCCTCGCTTGCCGATCACGCGGCCCATGTCGCCAGGTCCGACTTCGACGTTCACCCGCGCTCGGGGATGATCGAGGTCGACCGACACCTTCACGGCGTCGGGCTGATCGACGATGCCGCGCACGATGTAGCCGACCACGGCGACCACGCGCTCGGTGTCGGGAGCAACCTCGGCGGAAGCGCCGGCCGCGTCGTCGGTCACGTCATCGGTCGTGTCGTCCACAGCGGTGTCGCCTGCGTCGCTCACTTCTTGCCCGCGCCCTTGGCGGCCTCGAACTCGTCCCAGGCACCGGAGATCTTGAGCAACTTCTCGACACGCTCGGTCGGCTGGGCGCCGTGGCGGAGCCAGTGGACGGCCTTCTCGTTGTCGACCTTGACGACCGACGGCTCGCGCCGCGGCTCGTAGGTACCGACGATCTCGATGAACCGGCCATCGCGAGGCGAACGCGCATCGGCGGCGACGATCCGGTACGTGGGCTGCTTCTTCTTGCCCATCCGCATCAGGCGGAGCTTGACGGCCACTGTGTCTCTTCTCTTGTCGTGTCTCGGCCCGCG
The DNA here is from genome assembly GCA_043734285.1 of Acidimicrobiaceae bacterium. Taxonomy (GTDB): domain Bacteria; phylum Actinomycetota; class Acidimicrobiia; order Acidimicrobiales; family Microtrichaceae; genus JAYTFP01. The sequence continues at coordinate 3,381 of JAYTFP010000227.1, read as the reverse complement.
CACGGAAGCGCGGACACATCGCCCGAAGGCGGCGTTCATTCTGTTCCGCCGGACCCACCCTTATCAACTCCGCGCGGAAGCCGAACGTCAGCGCATGGGATCGTCGAGCCCCGGAAGGTCGATTCCGAGCTTCTCCATCTGATCCGCCAGCGGATCGAGTCCGGGGAGGCGGAACTCCTTCTTCGGCACCTGTGGCGTGCCTTTCTGCGTGACTCGGCCGCTGGCAGCGCCCGTTTTCGGGTTGCCCTTCGACTTCTTGGTCTTCTTCTTGACCCGCTTCATGGCGCCGGCGCCCAACTGCATCATCATCTTGCGCATCTCCTTGAACTGCGAGAGGAGCTGCGCGACCTCGGTGGCGTTGGTACCCGATCCGGTGGCGATGCGGTTGCGACGGCTGGTGTCGATGAGATCGGGATCGACGCGCTCCGCGGCCGTCATCGACCGGATCATCGCCTCGATCCGCCCGATTTCCTTGTCGCCGATCTCGACGTCACGGACCTCCTTCGGAATGCCCGGCATCATGGCGAGCAGCCCCGACAGCGGACCCATCTTGCGGATGGCCTGCATCTGCTGCAAGAAATCGTCGAGGGTGAAGGTGCCCTCGAGCATCCGCTGCGCGGCCTCTTCGGCCTGGTCGGCCTCGAAATGCTGCTCGGCCTTCTCGATGAGCGTGAGCACGTCGCCCATGCCGAGGATGCGACCGGCGAGGCGATCGGGATGGAACGGCTCGAAGTCCTCGATCTTCTCGCCCGTCGACGCGAACGCGATCGGCCGTCCGACGACCTCCTTCACCGACAGGGCCGCGCCACCGCGGGCGTCGCCGTCGAGCTTGGTCAGGATCACGCCGTCGAGTTCGAGCGACGCGTGGAACGACTCGGCGACAGCGACGGCGTCCTGCCCCAACATCGCATCGATGACGAGGAACGTGTAATCGGGCTGGACCGCGTCGGAGATCTGACGGATCTCCTCCATCAGCTCCTCGTCGATGGCGAGACGGCCGGCGGTGTCGACGATCACCACATCGCGGCCGAGGCGGCGGGCCTCGGCGATACCGGCTCGCGCTGCTTCGACCGGCGTGGTCGGCTCGCTGAACACGGGCACATCGATGCCACGACCAAGTGTGCGGAGCTGTTCGACCGCCGCAGGACGCTGCAGGTCGGCGCCGATCAGGATCGGATTGCGACCCTGCGTCTTGAACCAGCGCGCCAGCTTCGCCGAGTTGGTCGTCTTGCCCGAGCCCTGCAGGCCTGCCATCAGCACGACGGTGGGCGGCTTCGACGCGAAGGTGATCTTCATCGTCTCGCCACCGAGGGTCGCGGTCAGCTCCTCGTTGACGATCTTGATGATCTGCTGCGACGAGGTGAGGGCCTCGGACATGTCTTCGGAGAGGCACCGCTCGCGGATCCGGCCCTGCAGATTTCGGACGACCCGCACGTTGACGTCGGCCTCGAGCAGCGCGACGCGGATCTCGCGGAGGACTTCGTCGACCTCGGCCTCGGTGAGTCGTCCGCGACTGCGGAGTCGCTTGAAAATTCCCTCGAACCGGTCAGACAGTGCTTCGAACATGCGGAGGGTCAGCGTAGAGGATTGAAGTGGGCCCTCAGTCCTCGGCGAACAGTGCGTCGACGAACTGCTCGGCGTCGAACTCGACGAGATCGCCTGCCTGCTCCCCCAGTCCGACCAGCTTCACCGGGATACCGAGCTCGCTCTGGATCGCCAACACGATGCCGCCCTTCGCAGAGCCGTCGAGCTTGGTCAGCACCACGCCCGTCAGCTCGACCGCCTCGGTGAACTGACGAGCCTGCACGAGTCCGTTCTGGCCGGTCGTCGCATCGAGGACGAGCAGCACCTCGGTCACCTCGCCCGCCCCCTTGTCGGCCACGCGCCGCACCTTGCGCAGCTCCTCCATCAGGTTCGTCTTGGTGTGCAGGCGACCCGCGGTGTCGGCGAGGACCAGATCGGCACCCGAGGCCGCCGCGTGCGCGACCGCGTCGAAGATCACCGACGACGGGTCACCCCCCTCGGCTCCGCGCACCATCTCCGCCCCACACCGCTCGGCCCACATGCCGAGCTGCTCCGCGGCTGCAGCGCGAAACGTGTCGCCGGCGGCCATGACCACCGAGCGCCCCTCGGCGACCTGACGCGCCCCCACTTTCCCGATCGTCGTCGTCTTGCCCACGCCGTTGACGCCGACGAACAGCCAGATCGTTGGTTTCTCGGCTGAGAACCGCAGGTCGATCGGAGCGAGCAGACGATCCTTCATCTCGTTCTTGACCGCGGCGATCAGGTCGTCGGGGGTCGTGATGCCGCGCTCTTTCACGGTCGCCTTCACCGAGTCGAGGAGATCGGTGGTCGGACCCACACCGAGGTCGGCCCGGATCATCGCCTCCTCGAGTTCGTCCCAGCTCTCCTGATCGATGGCCGACTTGCCCCGGATGACGCCCAGCGCGCCCGAGAGCGAGCCACGGGCACGGGCCAGCCGGTCACGGAACGACGGAGCGCGCTCCTCGGGGTCGGCGACCGCCACGGCTGCCGGCTGCTCGGCTGGTTCATCGACCAACTGCTCGACCAGCAGTTCGACAGGGCGCTCGGCGACCTTGCCACGTCGGGTCGTGACGAAGAACACGCCGCCCACGATGAGGATGAGGGGAACGACGATGAGGGGGATCAGCACGCTGTTCGACACGCCGCCACACTACGCGGCCGCCAACAGGGCGCCGCCCGCTGAGACGTGACTCAGAGCCGGCCTCGTGCACGCCGCCGGGAACCTCGTACCGTGGGAGCGGCCCCTGCGCCGTTCCGCCACTCGACTGGAGCACTCATGACGTTCGAACCGCCGCCCGATGCGCCGGTCTCCGACCAGCCCGCTGCCCTGATCGAGCGGATCCAGCGCGAGATGCGCAAGGTGATCGTCGGGCAGGACCGCGGCATGGAGCGGATCCTGGTCTGCCTCTTCTCCGGTGGTCACTGCCTGCTCGAGAGCGTGCCCGGCCTGGCCAAGACGCTGGCGGTCGAGACGATGGCCAGAACGGTCGGTGGATCGTTCAGCCGGGTCCAGTTCACCCCCGACCTGCTGCCGGCCGACATCGTGGGCACGAGGATCTACCGGGCGTCGTCGGAGATGTTCGACGTCGAGCTCGGGCCCGTGTTCGCGAACTTCGTGCTCGCCGACGAGATCAACCGAGCGCCGGCCAAGGTGCAATCGGCGCTGCTCGAAGTGATGGCCGAGCACCACGTGACGATCGGCGGCGTGACGCACGACGTGCCGAGCCCGTTCCTCGTTCTCGCCACGCAGAACCCGATCGAGTCAGAGGGCGTGTACCCACTTCCCGAGGCGCAGCGTGACCGCTTCCTCATGAAGATCGTCCTCGGATACCCGAG
>JAYTFP010000226.1:0-11830 GCA_043734285.1 Acidimicrobiaceae bacterium | reverse complement strand
GCCACCCTGTCGCTCGAGCATCGAGACGGGCTCTTCGACGACACGGAGCCCCGCCTGGCCGGCGATGAGCAACGCCTCGACGGTGTCGCTGAGATACGCCGACGGGTAGTACTTCGCGAACAGGTCGAGCGCCGTACGGCTGAACGCCCGGAATCCGCTCGTGGCATCGGTGATCGGCGTCTTGGTCGCCCGGCTCGCGACCGTCGCGAGGCCGCGCATCGCGAGCCGGCGCAGGCGGCCGACCTGGTAACCGTCGGCGAATCGTGACCCCACGACGAGGTCGTGGCCCCGTTCGATCTGCTCGAGCAGGGGGATCGCGAACTCGGCGGGGTGCTGCCCGTCGGCATCGATCTGGATGGCGACGTCGTAGTCGTGGCGCACCGCGAACCGGATGGCGGTGCGGATCGCCGCTCCGACTCCCATGTTGAAGGGGTGGGCCACGACGAACGCGCCGGCCGCTCGAGCCAGTGCGGCGGTGTCGTCGGTGCTGCCATCGTCGATGACCAGGACATCGGCATCGAGGTGATGCCGGGCCGATTTGATGACGGTCGTGATCGTCGCCGCCTCGTTGAGGGCCGGGATCATCACGAGCGTCGACACGGCGAAACACTACTTCGAGGGGTCCCGCAGCCCTTGGTTTGCCTCTCTTCAGGCGGGTCAGACGGCCTGGAGGCGGGTGACGACCTCGGCCAGCGGCTCGCGGAAGTCGCGCAGCCCGCCGAATCCGGATGCGCGGAGGGCGAAGTTGTCGAGCACCGAGTTGGCCGGTCGTGGGGCCATCGGCGGGGCGTCGGCCGGTCGGCCGGCCTCGAACTGTGCGGTCGAGGTCGGCTTCACCTTGTCAGGGTTGTCGCCGGCGGCCTCGAGGATGGCCCGCACGAACTCGTACCAGCTCACCGCACCCTGGTTGGTGACGTGGTGCACGCCCGCGGCCCGTTCGACGGCCAGCTGGATGAGCTTCTCGGCGAGGTCACCAGCGAACGTCGGATGACCGAGCTGGTCGTCGACGAAGCTCATCTCATCGCGCTCCGCCGCGACTCGCAGCACCGTCTTGACCATGTTGTTGCCGTGGAATCCGCAGACCCACGACGTGCGAGCGATCGTCCACGACGGATCGATCTCGCGTTCGCCGCCCAGCTTCGAGAGGCCGTAGATCGACTGGGGCGCGGGCAGGTCCCATTCGACGTAAGGCGACGACTTGGTGCCGTCGAAGACGTAGTCGGTCGAGATGTACACGACGTGCGCGCCGACCCGCCGCGCGCCGTCGGCGACGAAGCGCGTCGCGAGGCAGTTGGCGCGGAACGCGGTGTCGATGTCGACCTCACATCGATCGACCGCGGTGAACGCCGCGGCGTGGATGATCGCGTCGGGTCGGAACCCCGTGATGAGTCCCAGCGCCTGGTCGCGGTCAGAGATGTCACAGGTGTCGAGGTCGACGCCCAGCAACTCGTGGTGTGACGCGGACAGGCGTTCGCCCAGCTCGGTGCCGACCTGCCCGTTGCACCCGGTGACGAGGATCTTCATCGCTCAGCGGTTCTTGACCCGGGCGCGCAGCGGCTGCCACCAGGACTCGTGGTCGACGTACCAGCGGATCGTCGCGTCGATCGCATCTTCGAAGGTGAGCGACGGCGTCCATCCCAGGCGGCCGACCTTGTCGGTGGCGATCGAGTACCGGCGGTCGTGGCCCAAGCGATCCTCGACGTACTCGACGTCGTCCTCGCCCTTGCCGAGCGCCGCGAGGATCACGTTCGTGATTTCGCGGTTCGTCCGTTCGTTGCCGGCTCCGATGTTGTAGATCTCACCGATCTCGCCCTGTCGCAATACCAGGTCGACGCCGCTGCAGTTGTCGCGCACGAACAGCCAGTCGCGCACGTTGAACCCGTCGCCGTAGAGCGGCACCTTGCCGCCCTCGAGCAGCGTCGTGACGAAGAATGGGATCAGCTTCTCGGGGAACTGGTACGGACCGAACTGGTTCGACGAGCGGGTGATGACCACCGGCAGCTCATAGGTCTCGTGGTATGCCATCGCGATCAGGTCGGATCCAGCCTTCGCCGCGGAGTACGGCGAGCGCGGCTGCAACGGATCGGTCTCGACGAAGCTGCCCTCGTCGATCGACCCGTAGACCTCGTCGGTCGAGATGTGCAGGAAGCGCTCGACGTCGAGCTGCGTCGCGATGTCGCACATCACGTTGGTGCCGTCGCAGTTGGTGCGTACGAACACATCGGGATCGAGCAGCGATCGATCGACATGGCTCTCGGCGGCGAAGTGCACGACCTGCTCACAGCCGGTCATCGCGGCCTTGACGGCCTCGCGTTCGCAGATGTTGCCCTCGACGAAGTGGAATCGCGGGTTGCCCTCGAGGTCGCGGAGGTTCTCGAGGTTGCCGGCGTAGGTGAGCGCGTCGAACACCACCACCGAGTCGTCACTGGTCTCGAGCACGTGGTGGGCGAAGTTGGAGCCGATGAAGCCGGCGCCGCCGGTCACGAAGAGCTGCATGGATCGTTCGTCCTCGGGTTCGTCGGGGGGTTCGTCGTCAGGGTCGGAGCGCGATGTGTGGCTGCCACATCGGCTCGATGTCGGCGCGCAGCGGGTTCGTGCGATCGCGCTCGGACAGGATCGGGTCGCTCAGACCCCAGTCGGCCTCGATCGCCGGATCGTTCCATGCCACGCCACGCTCGTCGGCCGGGTTGTAGTAGCTGTCGACGAGGTAGGTGATCGCCATGTCGCTCAGCGATGCGAAACCGTGAGCGACGCCCGGCGGGATGAAGACGCCGAGGTGGTTGTTGTCGCCGCCGTCGATCTCGCCCATGTCGAGGCACTGGGTGGCGCCGTCGGTCGGGCTGCCCTGACGCAGGTCGTGCAACACGACGCGGGCGTGGCCGAACGGGACGTACCAGTAGTCGGCCTGGTGCAGGTGGTAGTGCAGGCCGACGAGGCACCCCGCGATGCGGTTGCCGCGGTTGCCCTGCACCATCTCGCGGCCCTGCGGGAACCATTCGCGGCGGTACGACTCGATGAAGTAGCCGCGCTCGTCGCCGAACATCTGCGGTTGGACGAGTTGGACGCCAGAAATGGCCGTGGACTCGGTGATCGTTGCCATGTTGTGCGGCCCTATTCGAGGTCGATGGAGCAGTGGTCGCCGATCATCAGCCGGGTCGCCTTCGGACGGCGGGCCGATCGGTGCACCTCGGTGTCGCGACCGATCAGCGAGTCAACCAGGCGGGGAACGCCCGAGATCTTCGCCCGTTCGAGGATGACCGAGTTCTCGATCTCGCTGTCGGTGATCTCGCAGCCGGCGGCGATCGCGGTGAACGGACCGATGTACGAGTCGACGAGACGGGCGCCGGCGCCGATGATGACCGGCCCGCGCACGTGGGTGTTCACGAGCACAGCACCCGCCTCGATCACGACGCGGCCGTCGATCTCGCTCGACTCGTCGACCTCGCCGTCGATGCGCGACTCGATCTCTTCGAGCACGCGCCGGTTCGATTCGAGGAGCGGATCCTTCTTGCCGGTGTCGAGCCACCAACCTTCGAGCAGATCGTGGCGCACGCGGTGACCGTGTGAAATCAGCCACTGGATCGCGTCGGTGATCTCGAGCTCGCCGCGCGGCGACGGCTCGATCGCCGCGACCGCTTCGTGAATCAGCTTGGTGAACAGGTAGACGCCGACCAGCGCGAGGTTCGACGGCGGATCCTCGGGCTTCTCGACGAGTCGCACGACGTGGCCCTCGGCGTCGACCTCGGCGATGCCGAACCGGTGCGGGTCGGGGACGGGGCACAGCAGGATCTGCGCGGCCGGGGCAGAGTGGTCGCCCTCGAGCGTCGGCTCGTTCGCCGAGCGTTGATCGGCCTCGAATCGTTCGATGAAGTCGCCAAGGCCCTGCTGCAACATGTTGTCGCCGAGGTACATGACGAAGTCGTCGTCGCCGAGGAAGTCGCGGGCGATGAGCACACAGTGGGCCAGGCCGAGCGGAGCGTCCTGGGGGATGTAGGTGACCTTGACCCCGAAATCGGAGCCGTCGCCGACCGCCTCGCGGACCTCGGGACCGGTCTCGCCGGTGATGATGCCGATCTCGGTGATGCCGGCACGGGCCATGTCTTCGATGCCGTAGAAGAGGATCGGCTTGTTCGCCACCGGGACCAGTTGCTTGGCGCTGGTGTGGGTGATCGGACGCAGCCGCGTTCCCGCACCGCCGGAGAGGATGAGGCCCTTCACAGGGCACAAGGTCTATCAGTCAGGCGTCGAACCGGTCGAGAACGCGGGCTCGAACCCAGTCGCGGCGGCGATGACACGGGACTGCTCGTCGTCGGTCAGGTCGGGGTAGAGGGGCAGGCGGACCAGTCGTGCGCTGAGGTCGTCGGTGTGGGGGAGCGGGTGCCCGTCGCCACCGAGGCGCCGTCCGGTTGGTGAGCTGTGGAGGGGCACGTAGTGGAACGTCGCATGCACCGAATGCCCGGCGAGATGGTCGATGAACGCCGGTCGGTCGGCCGGTCGCGCCACGAGGACGTGGAACTGGTGCGCCGGGTGCTCGCAGTGCGTGGGCACGGTCGGCAGGGCGATGTCGTGTGCCTCGGCCCAGCCACCCAGTTCGTCGCGATATCGATTCCACAGCGACGTCCGGCGCGCCTGGATGGCCTCGAAGTGCTCGAGTTGCGCGTCGAGGAAGGCCGCGAGGAGTTCGGCCGGTACGTGACTCGATCCCACGTCGACCCAGCTGTAGCGATCGACCTCGCCGCGCATGAACTGGCCCCGGTTGGTGCCGTGCTCGCGGATGATCTCGGCACGCGGCGCGAGGTCGTCGCGGTTGACGAGCAGTGCACCGCCCTCGCCGCACTGGATCGCCTTCGTGTGGTGGAACGACAGCGTCGCGAGATCGCCCATCGAGCCGAGCGGTCGTCCGCGGTAGGTCGCGCCGAGGCCGTGCGCGGTGTCCTCGACGAGGCCGAGGCCGTGCGCCGCCGCGAGCTCGATCAGGCGGTCCATCTCACAGGCGACACCGGCGTAGTGCACGACGACCAACGCCTTCGTGCGTGGTGTGATCGCGGCCTCGACGAGCCGTTCGTCGAGGTTGAGCGTGTCCGGGCGGATGTCGACGAACACGGGGCGCGCACCACGCAGCACGAATGCGTTGGCCATCGAGACGAAGGTGAACGACGGCATGATCACCTCGTCGCCAGGTCCGATGTCGAGCAGCGAGGCGGCCATCTCGAGCGCCGAGGTGCACGAGGTGGTCAGCAGCGTGTGCGCCGCACCGGTCATCGAGCCGAGCGTGTGCGAGCAACGCTGCGAGTACCACCCGTTGCCCGCGACCCCGCGCTCGATCGCATCGGCGATTCGACCGATCTCGTCGCCTGTGGCGAAGGGGCGGTGGAAGGCGATCTGGCGCATCAGCGCGTGTCGAGGTGGCCAGGACTCATCGGGGACACAGTACGTGGCGTGCCGCACCGTCGGCGCAGGCTGGGGCGGATCAGTTGACGCCGCGCTTCCGGATTGTGGAGGATTCGCGCCACCCCTGGTTGCGATTCGAGGATCGATGAGCGAGATCACGCGGACCCTGAAGAGCGGAGTTGCCACGGCACTCGGCGCGGCGCCCCCGCGAACACGTGACGTCATGGCCCGTACCGGTGCATGGTTGGAACGGACGTGCCGTCCCGGGCGGTCCGAGCCAGCGGTCTCGCCGCCGGCTCGAGTGGCGCGTGATCGCTTCCCGACCGAGCGGCCGCTGCGACTGCCCAGCGGCCTCAGCGAGGACGCGCTCCGGGCGTTGTACGCAACGTGGTCCATCGATGGTGAGCCGGCGGGTCACATGGACGCCTACGTGGGCGACTCCTTCGCCCGGTTCGTCCACACCTACAGCCTCGCCAGCGAGCTCACGGGCGTCGCGCTCGAGCTCGGCGCGAATCCGTACTTCACCACGTACCTCCTCGACGAGCACAGCGAACTCGAGATGGTGCTGGCCAACTACTTCGACGGTTCGACCGAGCGGGTGCAGCAGCGCGTCGACTACGTCGAGACTGATGGCACGCCGGTGACCAAGCACTACGAGAGCCTGCAGTTCAACATCGAGGACGAGCGGTTCCCGTTCGACGACGCCTCGCTCGATGCGGTGCTCTTCTGCGAGATCATCGAACACCTGCTGATGAACCCGGTGGCTGTGCTCAGGGAGATCTCGCGCATCCTGCGTCCCGGGGGCAGCCTCGTGCTCACCACGCCGAACGTGTGCCGACTCCCGAACATGGTGCACCTCATCGAGGGCCACTCGATCTACGACCCGTACTCGGGGTACGGCCCCTACGGGCGGCACAACCGCGAGTACACGATGGCCGAGCTCGTGTCGCTCCTCGAGTTTGTCGGCTTCGACGTCGTCGAATCGTTCACCGCAGACGGCAATCACGCCGAGCCATTGAGCGAGGCGCACGTCGCTGCGATCGCCGACCTGCTCGACGGCCGCGAACACGAGCTGGGGCAGTACCTCTGCGTCAGGGCCGAGAAAGTGCGTGGGAGCCGCGCGGGGCTTCCCGACAATCTGTTCCGCAGCTGGCCGGCCGGCGAGATCGTTCCGGCCGGTCGCCCCGACTGAACCGACTCACCGGACTCAGATCAGGCCGTGGGCCACGGCCTGGATGATCCACGGCACGCACGATGCCGCTCGCGAGATCGCGAGCTTCACCGAGCTACTCTCGACGACCTCTTCGCCGAGGGCACAGGCCTCGCAGCGGTCGCCCGCCACGGCCGATCGCCATGCTTGAATGACTCGCCGGGCCTCCTGGGGACGGCTCTACGGTGCATCTGGAGTGATCATGAGTGAAAAGTTGCCAAGGCTTCGCCCCGCGGTCGAGGCCCTCCTGCCCCTGAGCGTCGGGGTGATCGTCAGCGCCATCCTGTTCCGTCACGGCCTCTCGCACCTGCGCGGTGAGGTGTTCGGCGTGCCGGGCGACAGCGAGCTGTTCTTCTGGTCCTTCAAGTGGGTGCCGTGGGCCATCACCCACGGCCACTTCCCGTTGGTATCGCGCGCGGTGTTCTCGACCACAGGTGGGATCAACCTCGCCCACAACACGTTCGCGCCCTTCGGCGCGATCGTTCTTTGGCCGGTGACGGCTCTACTCGGCCCGGTCTTCTCGTACAACCTCTACGTTCTGTCGGCGCCCGCTCTCGACATGGTCGCCGCCTACTACCTCCTGCGGTTCCACCTCGGCCGGTTCCCGGCGCTCGTCGGCTCATTCCTCTTCACTTTCTCGCCCGTGCTCTACTCGGCGAGCGGCGGCCACCCGCAGGTCAACCACATCTGGGCGCTCCTGTTCGGCATCGGCCTCGTGGCCCACAGCTGCTTCACCGATGCCGCAGGGCGGCGCCGACGCCGGGCGATCGGTGGTGGCGCCCTGATAGGACTGCAGCTCTACATGGGCGTCGAGATGATCGCGACCGCCGCCGTGGTGTTCGTGAGCGCTGTCGTGCTGCTCGTGGTCATCGACGATCGGTTCCGTGGTGAGGTCCGCGAACGGGGGCGCGCACTCGTCGAATCGCTCGTGCTCTCCGTCACCACAGCAGTGCTCATCGGCATGCCCTTCCTGGTGACCTTCGTGTTCGGACCGGAGAAGTTCTTCAAGGTCCACCAGTTCCAGGACGTCAACGTGGCCGATGCGGCGAACTTCGTCGTGCCGTCGCCGGTGTCGCTCTTCGACGGTCCGGGCTTTCGCGCCGTGCCGAAGACCCTGCCGTTCCCCGGGGGCGAATGGGCGGCCTATCTGGGTGTCCCGCTGGTGCTGGTGCTGATCTTCATCACGGTGCGCAAGTGGTCGGAACTGTCGTCCTACTTCCGGTTCGCCGTTGTGGGCGCGTGGGTCGGCGCGGTGCTCAGCCTGGGTGCTGAACTCCAAGTGTGGGGGAAGAACACCCACATCGCGCTGCCGTGGGCAGTGCTCGTCAAGTTGCCGATCATCAAGTCCGCAATCCCGACGCGCATTCCGATCTACACCGCCCTCGCGGTCGGCGCGCTGGCCGGCTGGATCCTCGACAAGCAATCGTCAGCGACCGTGCGTCCCATCTGGCGGGCAGTCGTCGTCGTCGGCGTCGTGATGTGCCTGCCGGGCGGTGACCAGGGGTTGTTCAATGCCTTCCCGGTGCCGACCCCATTGGCCGCTCGTCAGATCGCGGAGTACTGCGGCCCCGAGGCCCGCGTCGTCGCCGTGCCGCGGCTCTACCAACACCACGCCATGCTCATCCAGGCCCAGTCCGACTTCCGGATGGATCTGGTGCGGGGCTTCGGGTTCCGCAAATCGTCGCCTGAGTTCGGTGACGTGCTGAGCATCGACGCCGAATCGGGCGTGCCCCCCGACTCCGCGGGCCGGGCAAAGTCGTCGGGCGAACTCGCGCACCTCGGTGCCAACTGCGTGCTCGCCCTCGACGCCCATCTCGCGGGATGGACCACGCCACCCGACCTCGCCCGGCTGGCCGGCTTCTTCGGTGGGCCATGTCACAAGATCGGCGAGACCTGCGTTTGGCGACTGCCCCGTTCCTGACGGCGCGTGGCGATCTGCACCAGCCCGCCCGCCGCGGGTGACAGACTGAGGTCATGGAAGCGAACGACCACGGTGCGACGGCCTGCCTGTCCGTTGTCATGCCCGCCTACAACGAAGAGGGGTCGCTCGAGCTCTCGGTGAAACGGGTGCTCGAGTCGCCATGGGTGGCCGAGTTGATCATCGTCGACGACGGCTCGACCGACGGCACGGCTGAGATCGCCCGGTCGATCACCGACGAGCGGGTCACCTTCCTGCAGCAGACGCCGAACCAGGGCAAAGGCGCGGCGTTGCGACGGGGATTCTCCGAGGCGACGTCGGAGTATGTCGTGGTGCAGGATGCCGATCTCGAATACGACCCGGCCGAGTTCAGCGACCTGCTCCAGCCACTCCGCGACGGTCGCGCTGACGTGGTTTTCGGCAGTCGTTTCATGGCGAGCCGTCCGCACCGCGTCTTGTACTTCTGGCATTCGGCCGGCAACAAGGCGCTCACCCTGCTGTCGAACATGTTCACCAACCTCAACGTCTCCGACATGGAGACCTGTTACAAGATGTTCCGCCGCGAGGTCATCCAGTCGATCCGCATCGAGGAGAACCGCTTCGGGTTCGAGCCCGAGATCACGGCGAAGGTGGCGGCCGGGGGGTGGCGGGTCTACGAAATCGGCATCTCGTACTCAGGCCGCACCTACGAGGAAGGTAAGAAGATCGGCTGGAAGGACGGTGTGCGCGCCTTCGTCTGCATCCTCAAGTACTCGTCGGTGGGTGCCCGTGTCCGAGGGGTCTCGCCGTCGAGTTGATCAGCGCCGCTTGACGAGCGCGAGGTGCATGCTCGTCCACAGACGGTCCTCGTGGCGCAGCACGATGTGGGGGTACTGCTCCCAGTCGAGCTGGTGGAACTCGATGAAGCCACGTGACTCGACGTGGCGGGCCACCTCTTCGGAGAGCGCGACGAGCGGCTGTTCGGTGGTCAGCGAGCGATCGCTGATCGTGAACTCGACCGGACCCATCGGGTCCCACTCGAACGGCTCGATGAACAACGAGCGGACATCGTCGTCGTCGAACATGAGGATCCCGGGCAGGCCGGGCGACGGTCCCGCCAGGCGGAACTCGGTGGAGATCGAGAGCACACCACCCGGCTTGAGGACTCGGTGGATCTCGGCCAGCGCCTGGCGCACCTCGGTCGCGGTCCCGAAGTGCTCGATCGAGCTCGACGAGAAGACGCCGTCGAACGAGTCGTCCTCGTAGCGGAGATCGACGGCGTTCATGTGCTGCACGACGAGGCGGCGCGGGTTCCACGGCGTGGACGCGGGCCAGTGTCGCTCGGGTTCGCTCAGCATCGACGCGTTCGCCGAGTCCTCCCAGCCCTCGTTCGCGAGGAAGAGGTCGGTCGCGAACACTCGGGCGACCTTGTTCGTCAGGTGGAAGATCGTGGGCTCGTTGCCGGCGCCGACGCCCAGCACCTCCGCGTCGGGCGTGACGGCGCCTCCGGCCTCGAGCGACCGCACGGCCATCGCGACCTCCCAATGCTTGCGGTACTCCACCCCCTGCGGGTAGGTCGGCCCAAATCGTTCGATCTCGTGGGGAAAGACCTCTCGCATCACCCGGACGATGTCGGGATCCGAGAAGTCCTCGAGATTGCAGAGACGGTTGTGGCCGGCCATTGGGGGTGTCGCAGCGATGCGTCACCCTATCGAGTCGATAGTGTGAGCTGGCGATGACGCCGGCTGGACGATGAGGGCCACCCTCGCGGCAGACGGTCGCGTCGCGCTTGCTCTCGGCGCCGCCCGACATCGCGCCGAGACCGCGCTGTGGCGCACGTCGCGCGGCGCGCGGCTGCTCCTCGAGCGCGACCTCCGCGAAGTCGACCGCGTGAGGCGTCGGCAGAGCCCGTCGCCGCTCGCGGAGTTCGAGCGCAAGGTGTACTCGCAGAACGGCGAGGACGGGATCATCGGCCACATCATGCGCGAGCTCGGGACCGACAGCGGGTCCTTCGTCGAGATCGCTGCTGCCGACGGCTCGGAGAACTGCACCCGTCAGCTCGCTGAGCAGGGTTGGACCGGGGTGTGGATCGAAGGTGATCCCGAGCTGTCGGCACGCTCGAAAACGCTCGAGGTCGCCGCCTCGCTCCGGATCATGTGTGCGTTCGTCTCGTCGCGCAATGTCTGCGATCTGCTGCGCCGTGCGGCGGTGCCGCACGAGTTCGACCTGTTCGTGCTCGACATCGACGGTGCCGACCATTCGATCCTGCGGGCGGTCCTCGAGCGTCATCGGCCCAAGGTGATCGTGCACGAGTACAACGGCGAACACCGCTATCCCTGGGTCATGAGCGGACGTCGGGGCGGGCAGTGGACCCGCGACTGGAACTTCGGGGCCAGCCTGCAGGCATATGAGCCGCTGTTGGCAGGCCACGGCTACTCGTTGGTCGGGTGCGACAGCAGGGGAGTGAATGCGTTCTGGGTCCGCGGCGACGTGCGGCCCCAGTCGCTGCCGGCGGGCACGGCGTCGGAGTACTTCATCATGCCGATCCACCGTCCCGGCTCGATCGGTCACCCCCGCGTGTCGCCGCTGACCGGATCGTCGGGATCGCCGGTCTCAGCGGGCGATCACGATGCACTCGATCGCGTGGAGATCTCCCGCACGGCGCTCATCGGGCCGAACATTCGCGGTCGCGGCGAAGTCGTCACGGTGATCGCCGACTTCGACAATCGATCTGCGGTCGCACTCGCTAGCGAGGGTGTCCACCCGGTGCACGTGGCGTACCAACTCCTGAATTCGGACGGTTCGCCTGTGTCGGACGACGAACCCCAGCGAGCGCCGATGTCGTCGGTGCTCCGGCCGGGTGAGCGGCGTCCGCTCGCGGTCGACGTGTTCCTGCCGGACGAGCCCGGCGACTACCAGATCGCTCTGCGGCTCGTGCACGAGCGGGTCGCATGGGGTGCGCCCGAGCTGCACGACGTCGCGACCGTCCAGGTCCGCGGCGATGCCTGACTACGATCCGCAGCGAACGTACGCACGCGCGGCCCGACGTCCCAGGCTGTGGTGCAGGAGGTCGCTCAGGTGTCGAACGAATTGAACGACGAGGTCGCGAGTCGAGTCGCGGAGAAGCTCGCCGAGGGACGAGCGACCGGTCGCTACAGCGACGAACTCGACGAGCAACTCGCGACGCAGTTCCACCGGGCCAGCGTCGATCCCCTCGGATTCCCGGCGTTCAAGGCGCTGGGCGAACGCGTCGAGCGGTTGCGCACGTCGGGTCCGGCGCGCGCCGCGGTGCAGTTGACGTCGGCAATTCCCGGCGGAACGGCTGCGCACGG
>JAYTFP010000225.1:0-5971 GCA_043734285.1 Acidimicrobiaceae bacterium | reverse complement strand
GCCACGGGGGGCAACACGACGGCCGTCCTGACATGGGGCTCGGCGTCGCCCAACGGCAGTCTGGTCTTCCAGTACAACGTCTACCGGGCCTCGACGCCGATCGGTCCGTTCCACGTCGTCGCATCGGTCGGTGTCGTGAACAGCTACATCGACACGGGCCTGACCAACGGCACGACCTACTATTACAAGGTGTCCGCGGTGAACACCCGCGGCGAGAGCGCCCAGTCGAACATGCGCTCCGCGACGCCTGCAGGCGCGGGCACCACCACCACGACGACGACCACGACACCGGCGACCACGACCAGCCTCCCGCCGGGCAACGTGAACGACCCCGCATATTGGGAGGCGCTCGGATTCGGTACGTGTGTCAAGTATGAGAACCCGGCGACGCCCTATGTCCTCGGCTCGCCCCCTGCGGGCTACTACTGGACCCTGCTGGTGTTGAAGGCGGGCAGTGAGGCGTCGAACTCCGATTGGTTGACGCAGATCCACAACCCGCTGCCGGGCACCTATTACCACCCGTCCGGCAAGCAGATCTCGCACGTGATCATCTGCAAGAAGCCGACGGGCGGCACGACGACAACGTCGCACGCCACCACGGTGCCGGGCGATCCCTGCACGACGTACACGCCGACGCACCTCGCGATCAGCGACTCGTCGGCCGAGCCGGGGCAGACCGTGACGATCACGGGCTCGGGTTCGCCGGGCGACAGCCTCGTCATCACGATCGCGCGCGCCGGCTTTCCCGACGAGACGATCGGGTTCGCGGTGGTCGACGGCACCGGCCACTTCACTGTCAACGTGATCATTCCTGATTCGTATCCGCCCGGGAACTACACGATCACCGTGAAATCACACGCCTGCGCGTGCCCGTCGACGACCACCACGTCGCACACCACGACGACGCACGTCATGAGTGACGACAACAACACGAGCGACGACGGCGCCGGACACGGCGGTGACGACGACCATCACAAGTACCACGACATCCCCGCGATCCATTCGCTGGCGGGCGGCTTGACCTTCCAGAACATGAGTTACACCTTGCGTGGTACCGCGGGCGCGAGTGTGACGTCCGGTGGCGACGACGGTGCGAACTCGAGCAGCGACGACGATGCCCACAACATGGCCAGCGACGACGATGGCAGCGGTCATGACTCAGACGACGGCAGCGGTAGCGGCGGCACCGGTTGTACCGGAGCCTCGAAGCTCAAGATCGTGGTCATCTCCGTCGACCTCAGCGGGTGTGGCCCGAACAGCTACGACCGGGTGTTCGCTCCGGGCGAGACGGTCAACTGGACGTTCATGGGCAGCCCCTTCGACACGACCAAGATCCCGGTCACGCTCACGCTCGTGTCACGTACCCCCGGTGGCCCGACCTACACGGTGTATAGCGGCAGCTACCCGGTCGGGCTGAGCGGCACGTTCCTGGTCCCCAGCGGTGCGCTGCTCGATCAGTACTACCTGAACCAGACCGGCAGGAAGTCGAACAACCAGGTCATCACCAAGTCGTGCCCGGTTCGCATCGGGTTCAACGCGGTGCTCGCCTCGTTCAACCGACCGGGGTCGACCAGCCCGATGTCGCCGATGCTCGATCTCGCGATCGTCGGTGTGGGTCTGGCGCTGCTGTCGACCCTGCGGCTCCGTCGTTACCGCCGAACGTCCCGCCACGCCTAACGTCTCGGCCGGTACCGTGACCGGGTGACCAACGCGCGGATTCCGCCGATCCCGCGACTGCTGATCGGCGCCCGTGCGAGCCTGACGCGTGACGACGCGAGCGATCCCGCGATGCTCGCGTTCCTGCGGATCGCGCTCGGTGGCGTGCTGTCGTGGGAGTTGTGGCGCTACCTCGATCTCGACTTCCCGCGCGACTACGCCGAGACACCGATCCACTTCACCTTCTGGCCGTTCGACTGGGTGCACCCGCTGCCGACCGCGGGGATGACCTACCTCTTCGTCGGCCTCTCGCTCGCGGCCGCGCTGGTCGCGGTCGGAGCGTTCTTCCGGTCCGCGTGCCTCGTGCTCGGTGTCGGCATGACGTACATCTTCCTGCTCGACCGCGCCTTCTACCTGAACCACTGGTATCTCGCCTGCATCCTGACGTTCCTGCTCGCACTCACGCCGGCGAACGCGATCTGGTCGGTCGACGGCCGATCCCGACCGAGTCGGTTCCGCGAGGGTGTGCCCCCGTGGACGATCCGCATCGTCCGGTTCCAGGTCGCCGTCGTCTATCTCTTCGCGGGGTTGTGCAAGCTGAACCCCGACTGGCTCGCGGGTCGTCCGATGCGGATCTGGCTCGGCGACGCGACCGGGTTTCCCGTCCTCGGTGGCGTGTTCCAGCATTCGGGAGCGGCGCAGACGATGGCGATCCTCGCGCTCGTGTTCGACCTGAGCATGGTGCCGCTGATGATGTCGCCGCGCACGCGGCGGTTCATCTACCCGATCGCGCTCGTCTTCCACCTGATGAACTCGCGCCTGTTCACGATCGGGATGTTCCCCTGGCTGATGATGCTGCTGACCGCGGTGTTCTTCCCGTCCGACTTCCCACGGCGGTTGCTCGACGACCTGCGTCACCGCCGTCGTCGGCTCCCCACGCTGCTCGGCGGTTCGATCATGGCGGGACTCTGCGCCTGGATTCCCGGATCGCTGTCGCCACCCGCGATGATCGTCGGTTTCGT
Organism: Acidimicrobiaceae bacterium; assembly: GCA_043734285.1. Classification (GTDB taxonomy): domain Bacteria; phylum Actinomycetota; class Acidimicrobiia; order Acidimicrobiales; family Microtrichaceae; genus JAYTFP01. The sequence continues at coordinate 3,293 of JAYTFP010000225.1, read as the reverse complement.
GGCCGGTTCGATCGCCGGCTACCACCTCTTCGGCGGTGACGTCGCGGCGCCCAGCGTCGCCGCGGACGGCGCCGACTCGGGTGACGCTGCGCTGAGGCCGTCACGCCTCGTCAAAGGCTTCCTCGTCGCCTGGATGGTCGTGCAGGTGGCCTTGCCGATCCGGCCGTATCTCTACCCCGGCAACACGGCCTGGACCGAGGAAGGGCAGCAGTTCTCGTGGCGGCTGCTGGTGCGGACGAAGTCGGGCAGAGCGATCTTCCACGTCCGCGACCCTCTGACCGGGCAGGTCACCGACGTCTATCCGGAGACCTACCTGAGCGGCGCGAGGCTCGACAACCTGGCGACGCAGCCCGACATGCTCGTGCAGTTCGCGAACTTCCTCGAGCGCCGGATGCGGCCCTCGCACCAGGGTCACGACCTCGAGGTGCGGGTCTCGACAGCAGTGAAGCTGAACGGGCACAAGCCTCTCGCGCTCGTCGATCCGAATGTCGACCTCACCCGCGTCTCGAGGCCCTGGTTCCCGCCGGCGCCCTGGATCACGCCAGGCCCGGGATAGCGTTCGTCGGTGATCCTCAACGACGCGGCGCGAGCCGCGCTGAACTCGTCACGGCTCGCACACTGGTGACCCTCGAGCCCGACGGCAGCCCGCAGGTGACGATCGTCCGCGTGCGCGCGGTGGACGACGAGGGCGGCGCCGCCGACCTGCTGCAAGAGCTGGCCCACGGCTACCTCGGACCCGACGTGAAGTTCCCACCGATGGACGAGCCGCCGCCCGGATGCGTGGTGCACATCCACGCGGAGCGCGTTGGCGGCGGGGGCCCCTGGGGCGAGTAGCGAGCCCGCTCAGACGCGTTCGATGATCGTCGCCGAGCCCATGCCGCCGGCCGCGCACATCGCCACAGCGCCCCACTGGGCGTCGGTGCGAATGAGCTCGTTGACCATCGTGACGATCATCCGGGCGCCGGTGCAGCCGATCGGGTGACCGAGCGAGCAGCCCGAACCGTTGACGTTGACGATCTCGTGATCGAGTCCCATCGCCCGGGTGAAGGCGACCGCCACCGATGCGAACGCCTCGTTCACCTCGACCGACTGCAGATCGCCGACGCTGATGCCGGCCTTGGCGAGTGCCTTGGGCAGCGCCTGCGTTGGGGCGAGTCCGGTCGCTTCGGGAGCCACCGCAGCAGACGCCCAGCCGCGGATGACGGCGAGTGGCCGCAGCCCGTGCGCGCGGGCGTACTCACGCGAGCACATCACCAACGCGGCAGCCGCGTCGTTGAGCCCCGACGAGTTCGCAGCGGTCGTGGTCGCGCCCTCGATGTGGGGATTCAACACGCTGAGCGACGCCATCTTCTCGAGGCTCGAATTGCGGCGCGGGTGTTCGTCGGTCGTGAACTCGCCGCCGTCCGGCAGCGGCACCGGCACGAGCTCGTTCTCGAAACGGCCCTCGTCGATGGCGCGCACCGCACGCATGTGCGACTCGAACGCCCACGCGTCGGCGTCTTTGCGCGACACGCCGGCGAGTCGCGAGGTGTTGTCGCCGACCGTCAAGGCCATGTTGAACGCGGGGGCGAGTTCGGTGTCCTCGTTACCCGGCGACATCCAGAACGTCGGTGCGCCGTCGGCGCCCGGTTTCGAGCCCGACGGTGCCGTCGACATCGACTCGGTGCCGCCGCCGAGGCCGACGTCGATCATGCCGGCGGCGATGTTCGCCGCGACCCACTGCACGCCGGCCATGCCCGACGCGCACCAGCGCTGTGTGGCGACGCCGGGAACGCTGGTCATGCCGAGGCGCACGGCGACGTTGCGGCCGATGTTGCCGCCGCCCTGGAACGACTCACCGAAGCCCATGTCCTCGATCTGGTCGGGGGAGATGCCCGAACGAGCCACGGCGGCGCCCATCGCGACCTCGGCCAGGGTGAAGGCGTCGACCTGTGTGAGCGAGCCCTTGTAGGCAGTGGCGATGGGGGTGCGGGCGGTGCTGACGATGACGACGTCGGACGGCATGGAAATCGCTCCTCGAGTGAATCTGACGGTGTGTCAGATTAGCAAAGGAGGGCCGCTCGGCCCTAGGAGGAGGCTGGGCGGGAGCAGTAGTGTTGAAGGTTCGAGTGACGCCCGGGTCACCATCAGTCCAGATGTCCGTCCAGATGGGAGCGCGAATGCCGCTGAAGACCACCACGGTCCACGGACACGAGGTCGCCTACCGAACCGCCGGGAGCGGACCCGTCGTGCTGCTGATCCACGGCATGGCCGGTTGTTCGGCCACGTGGATCCCCGTCATCGACCGGCTCGCCGAGCACATGACGGTGGTCGCCCCCGATCTGCCCGGCAACGGTCGATCCGACAAGCCGCGCGGCGACTATTCGCTGGGTGCACACGCCAGCTTCCTGCGTGACCTGCTCGCCAAGCTCGGGCACGAGTCGGCCACCGTTGTCGGCCAGTCGCTCGGTGGCGGCATCGGCCTGCAGTTCGCCTACCAGTTCCCCGAGCGCTGCGAACGTCTCGTGCTCGTCTCGGCCGGAGGCCTCGGCAAGGATGTCGTCCCGCTATTGCGTGGGCTTGCGGCTCCCGGTGTCGAATACCTGCTCCCGATCGCGTTCCAGCCGGTGATTCGCGACACGATCAACGGGATCGCGCGCCGGCTGCGCCCGTTCGGCATCAAGGCCGGCCCCGAGACCCTCGAGATCTGGCGCAGTTACTCATCGCTGATCGACCCGCGTACTCGCACCGCGTTCCTGCGCACGCTGCGCACCGTGGTCGACGTCAAGGGGCAGCTCGTCAGCGCCCGTGATCGCCTGTACCTCGCGTCCGAGATGCCGACGATGATCGTGTGGGGCGACAACGACCCGATCATCCCGGTGAGCCACGCGTACGAGGCCCACGCCGCGATCGAGGGCAGCAGGCTCGAGGTCTTCGAGGGCTCGGGACACTTCCCGCACTGCCACGACCCCGAACGGTTCGCCGAGGTGTTGCTCGACTTCGTCGAGACGACCGAGGCACCGGGGTTCTCGCACGCCGAGTGGGCTGAGCGACTCGGCTCGATCCCGGCCTGACATTCTGGTGAGCGCAGCGGGGTCGACAACAGGCGCGTCGCCGGACGAGCGCTACGCGCTGGTCGTCGACCTTGGCACGGGTGGTCCCAAGGTCGGACTGTGCTCGTTGACGGGCACCGTCGCCTGGCAGGAACATCACGCGGTCGAGACACACCGTCACGATGACGGTGGTGCGACGCAGGACGCGGGGGAGTGGTGGCGCCTCATCTGTGACGCGACCCGACGTGCGCTGGCCGACGG
>JAYTFP010000224.1:0-5220 GCA_043734285.1 Acidimicrobiaceae bacterium | reverse complement strand
CGAGAAGCTCGCCCCCCGCCATGGCGTCGAAGAGGTCCGTACGACCGACGAGGACGAGTACTTCCCGCCGCCCCGCAACCTGCGCGACATGCTCGCCGCACTCGACGCTCTGGCGACGTTCAGCGTCGGCGGCAGCCCCATCGACCGACCCCCCGTCATCGACCGGAAGTTGCCCGCCTCCGACGTCCTGTCGTCACTGGCCTGATCCCATGAGCACCGTCGAGTCCATTCGCCTGTTCCTGCACGTCATCGCGGCATCGGTCTGGGTCGGCGGGCAGATCCTCCTCGGCGCACTCGTACCGACACTGCGATCGATCGACGCGGAGGCGCCCCGCAAGGTGGCACGGGCGTTCAACCGCATCGCCTGGCCGGCGTTCGGATTGCTGGTGGTCACTGGCATCTGGAACGTGATGTCGATCGGCATCGGTGATCTCCCGCACCCCGAGATCGAGATCAAGTTCCTGCTGGTGATCGGCTCGGGCGTCGGCGCTGCGATCCACGCCCGCGGCTGGTCGAAGGCCGCGTTGGCGATCGGCGGGGCGGCATCGAGCATCTGCGCCGTGGCGGCGATGTACGTCGGCGTCCTCCTCGCCGGCTGACCGAGCTCCGCCCGCGTTCAGGGCTTCACTGCGCGGCGCGCACCGCCGCGAGATCGAACTGCTCCTGGACCGCGTCGCGAAGATCGCGGGTCACTGACGACACGACGCTGCGCGGGACTCGACCCGACAGCGCGACATCCGGATAGATGGGCTCGCCGATCGTGATGACGATCTTTCGTGGCCACACCATCTTGCCGCCGATCGGCATCGCTCGATCGGCCCCACCGATCCCCATCGGCACGATCGGCACACGCTGGCGACACGAGACGAACGCGGGGCCGTCGAACAGGTCCTCGACGACGTCACCGTCCTTGCGGCGCCCCTCGGGGAACAACACGACCACCTGTCCGGAGGCGAGCAGATCCTCGCAACACCGCATCGCCTGACGATCCGCGGTGCCGCGCACGACACGGAACGCGCCCATCGCGATGAGGAAGCGGTCGACGCGTCCGCCCTTGAAGATCGTCGACTTCGCCATGTACCGCACCGGCCGTGGCGACGCGAGTCCTGCCAGTAGAAAGTCGAGATTCGAGCGGTGCGACGGCGCGAGCACGAACGCCCCCGCGGACGGCACCCGTTCGACACCGACGATCTCGAGTCGCCAGTAGACGCGTGCCAGGCCGCGCCCGACGTACCAGAGCACTCGAAACACGAGACGCCCGAGCCGGCTCTGTCGGTCGACGAACTGGTGGCTGGTCGGCCGCGCGTCGGTGGTCATCTGACCACTTCCGACAGGTGGCGCACGATCGCATCGACGACCTCGTCGACCGTCAGGTCGCTGGTGTCGACGACCACCGCGTCGGCTGCCGCCACCATCGGCGAGTCGCTCCGGGTCGAATCGAGTCGATCACGTTCCTCGATGTTCGCTGCAGCCGATCGCTCGTCGAGATGCCCGTCACCGGCGCGGCGCCGCGCCCGTACCGCGTGATCGGCCACGAGGTACACCTTCAGCTCGGCGTCGGGAAACACGACCGTGCCGATGTCGCGCCCCTCGACCACGCCGCCGCCGTGATCGGCCATCCATGCCCGCTGCAGATCGCGGAGGTGGGCGCGAACGCGGGGATATGCGGCGACGACGCTCACCGCGGCCGAGACCTCGGGTCCGCGGATCGCCACCGTCGCGTCGAGTCCATTCACCGTCACGTCATTCCCCCGCAGCGTCACGTCCGCAGTGCTGGCGATCGCCGTCGCATGATCCGCGTCGGTCACATCCACACCCGCGCAGAGCACGGCGTAGGTCACGGCGCGATACATGGCGCCAGTGTCGAGCACTTCGGAATCGAGCCGGGCAGCGAGCGCCTTGGCGATGGTCGACTTGCCGGATCCAGCCGGCCCGTCGATGGCGATCACCGTCACGTGGTCATCCTTGTCTGAGGGAGTCGAGGGTGTCCCAGAACCCGGGGAACGTCTTCGAGACGCAGTCGGGATCGAGGATGTCCATGCCGGTTCGCAGGCCGATCAAGGCGAAGCTCATGGCCATGCGGTGGTCATCGTAGGTGCGGATCTGCGCCGGTCTGGGCGTGCCCGGATGGATCCGGATGCCGTCGGGCAGTTCGTCGGCCTCGACACCGCACCGGCGCAACTCGGCGACCGTGGCGACGATCCGATCGGTCTCCTTGCGACGGATGAACCCGATGCCGGTGATCGTCGTCGGGCTGTCGGCGAACGGGGCGATCACGGCGAGCGTCTGCGCGGTGTCGGAGATGTCGGCCATGTCGACGTCGACTCCGCGTAGCGGCGTCGACAGGTCGTGTTCGATCTCGACCTCGTCGTCGGACCAGGTCACGTTCGCGCCCATGAACTCGACCACGTCGGCGAAGCGAAGGTCGCCCTGGACCGAATGACGTCGCAAGTTGATCCGCACGCGACCGCCCACCACCGCGGCGGCTCCGACGAAGTACGACGCAGCGGACGCATCGGGCTCGATGGTCATGTCGGTGGCCACGTAGCCCGTCGCCTCGACATCGAACGTGCCCTCGACGGCCTCGCCGACGCGTGCGCCGAATCGCCTCATGACGGCGATCGTCATGTCGACGTACGGTCGAGATCGAAGCTCGCCGGTGACGCGGACCTCGAGTCCGTGCGGCAGGACCGGGCCCAACATGAGCAGACCTGAGAGGAACTGACTCGACACCGCGCCGCTCACCGCGATCGAGGGTCGCGACGACATGGCGGGCAGCGGCTGGACCCTGATCGGCAGCGCGCCCGCGTTGCTCTCGACCGTCACGCCGAGTGAGGCGAGCGCCGTGACACCGTCGCCCATCGGCCGTGCGCGCAGCTGCAACCCGCCGTCGACCGTGATGGGACCCGTGCCCAGCGCCGCGAGCGGCAGGAGGAACCGGGACGTCGTGCCCGACATGCGCGCGTCGACCGTCACTTTGCCGGCGCTGAACCGCCCCCCGCATCCGACGATCGACATGATCGAGTCGCGTCGCTCGACCGCGACGCCGAGCACCTTGAACGACGACATCATCGCCCGGGTGTCATCCGCGTCGAGCGCATCGACGAGCGTCGACGTTCCGGTCGCGAGCGCGGCGCACACCAGTGCGCGGTTCGTGATCGACTTTGACCCGGGGAGCGTCACGGCCGCGTCGAGCGGCCCCGTGATCCGGTCGATATGACGAACGCCGGTCATGTCAGCGCCCGGATCGACACGCCGAAGCCCCGCTCGATCAACGCTGCGGTCAGCTCGTTCGACCGGTCGACCCCGACGACGATGATCAGGACGCCGCGTGCCCCCTCGACCGAGTGCGCGATCTCGATGTCATAGATGTTGACGTCGAGATCGGTCGCCAACGCGGTCACCGCGGCGAGCTGACCCGGCTCGTCGGCCACCGTGACGCGCAACTCGCACATCGCATCGGCGGCGCCGACCGTCACCGGCAGATTGAGCCGCGCCGATCGCGCCGCGCCGAGCAGGGCTGCCAACGACGCCCCGTCACCGTCGGCCACCGACTCGCGCACGGTCCCGAGCGCGGTGATGAGGTCGTCGAGTACGTCGACGATGGCCACCCGGTTCTCGGCGCAGATGTCGGGCCAGATCCCCGGATGTCCTGCGGCGATCCGCGTCATGTCGCGGAATCCTCCCGCCGCCAGCCGCAAGACAGCACCGTGCTCGGCAGCACGACCCGCGGCCATGTCCATCAGCGTCGCGGCGGTGAGGTGCGGCACGTGCGACACCATCGCCACGATCCGGTCGTGCACCACCGCATCGAGCGTGACCACGTCGGACCCCATCGATGCTACGACCGAGTGCACGAGTGCGTGTGCCTCTGGATCCGTCGCGGCCGAAGGCGTGAGCACCCACACGACCCCCGCGAACATGTCGGCACGAGAGCCGTCGACGCCGTCCTGCTCGCTGCCGGCCATGGGATGACCCCCGACGAATCGCGGGTTGTCGACGCCCTCGACGACGGCCCCCTTGACGCTGCCGACATCGGTGACCACGGCCTTCGTGGTCGCCAACATCTCGCGGGCGACCTCGGCGATCACTCCGGGCGGCACCGCGAGGAAGCAGATCTCGGCAGCCTCGTCGACGCCGATCGAGTCGATCGCGCCGAGCTCGAGCGCCCGCTGGAGCGTCGCGTCGCTCTGATCGGTGCCCGTGACGTGCCATCCGTGCCCACGAAGGGCGAGACCGACCGAGCCTCCGATGAGACCGGTCCCGACGATCTGCGCTCGGCGGGCCCGCTCGGTCATGCCGGCAGGTCGTCGCGCAACGACTGGGCCTGGTGGAGGTAGACGTGACGTAGTTGTGCGCGCGGCAGGTCGGTCGAAAGGTGCATCAGGACCCGGATGCACCTGGGCATCGAGCCCTCGATCGCCAGCTCGCGGGCACAGATCAGCGGCACATCGCCGAGACCCATCGTGCGCGCCGCGGTCGCGGGGAACGTCGACGAGAGATCGTCGGTCGCTGTGAAGAGGATCGAGATCACGTCATCGTGCGCCACGCCATTGCGCTCGAGCATCTGGCCGATCAGCTCGACCACGCGGACCGTGACGTGCTCGCTCTCGTCGAGGTCGAACGTGGTCGCGCCGCGGAGGGCCAGGACGTTGGCGGGCATCTCGGCGAGCTTACCGGCCGTCCCGCGGAGGACCCGCGGGTGTGTCGGCCTCCGCGTCGGGCGCGGCGCCGCGCAGCACGACCGCACGTTCGAGCGAACGGACCTCGTCGCGGGTGAGCGGTCGCCACGCACCGGGGGCGAGCTGCGTGTCGCTGAGCGAGCCGATCCGCGTCCGGACCAGGCGGATCACCGGGTGCCCGACCGCCTCGCACATGCGCCGCACCTGGCGGTTGCGCCCCTCGTGGATCACCAGACGCACCATCCGCGGTGCCAGCAGCGATACCGACGCTGGAGCCGTCAGTCCGTCGTCGAGCTCGACGCCCTGTCGCAACAACCGCAACGCCTGGCGGCTGGGCGTGCCCTCGACCTCGGCGAGGTACTCCTTGTCGACGCCGTAGCTCGGGTGCGTCAGGCGATGGGCGAGATCGCCGTCGTTGGTCAACAGCAACAAGCCCTCGGTGTCGACGTCGAGCCGCCCGACGGGGAAGACCCGCGGCTCGCCGGGAACCAGCTCGACGACCGTCGGTCGCCCGTGTGTGTCCTTTGCTGTGGTGACG